>VGTA01000015.1 GCA_016874875.1 Deltaproteobacteria bacterium
CCCCCCGCCGCCCGCCCCCGCCGCCCCGCCCCCAGCAGCGCCCCCAGCAGCGCCGCCCCCTCCGGGCGCGTCGGCGGCAGCCCATAGCGCGCCTGCATCTCGAGCACGTGCGCCGCCAGCGTCAGCGTCACCTCGTCGAGCGCCTTGAGCGGCCCCACCGCCATCCCCTCCTCCCGCGCCACCCAGTCCACCAGCGGCGCCGGGTACCCCTCCGCCACGCACTGCGCCCCCTCTAGGATGTAGGCGGAGAACACCCGCGTCGTGAAGAACCCATAGCCGTCGCGCACCACGATGGGCGTCTTGCCCAGCGCCCGACTCAGCCGCCACGCCCGCGAGAGCGCCTCGTCGGACGTGCGCGGCGCCCGCACCAGCTCCACGAGCGACATCACCGACGCCGGCGAAAAGAAGTGCATGCCGAGGCAGCGCTCCGGGCGCGCCGCGTCGCGCGCGATGTCCCCGATCGGGAGCGACGACGTGTTGGAGGCGAACAGCCCCCCCGGCGCCAAGAGCGGCTCCACCTCCGCGAGCGCGCGGCGCTTGACCTCGAGGTCCTCCACCACCGCCTCGAGCGCCAGGTCCACCCCCCGCAGCGCCTCGAGCGACAGCGTGGGCGTCAGCCGCCCCCGCAGCGCCGCGCGCCCCTCCGCGCTCAGCTCCGCGTCTCGCGCCAGCAGCCCCTCGAACACCTCCACCCCCCGCGCCAGCCGCTCGGCGCTGACGTCGCGCAGCGCCACCTCCTTGCCCGCCCGCGCCGCCAAGAACGCCAGCTCCGCCCCCATCATGCCCGCCCCGAGCACCCCCACCCGCCCCACCCCGTCCTCAGCGCACGCGCGCAGCGCCGGCGTCCCCGCCTCTAGGGCGCGCCGGTGAGTCCACAGCGCGCGCACCCGCGCCGCCCCCTCCGGCGAGGCCGCCAGCGCCACGAACGCCGCCGCCTCCGCCCGCAGCCCCCCAGCGAGCGCGAGGTGCGCCGACTCCTGCACCGCCTCCAGCGCCCCGCGCGCCCCCAGGTGCGCCCCCGCCGTCCGCTGCGCGAGCTGCCCCGCCGCCCCCAAGAAGAGCTGCCGCGCCTCCGGCGTCTGCGGCTGCGCCCCCCCCGGGTACACGAACCCGCGGCGATCCCACGGCTGCGACGCCGACGGCGTCGCCTCCACGTAGGCGCGCGCCGCCGCCAAGAGGGCGGCCCGCGTCTCCTCCGGCGTCGCCCCCGGCGACACCAGCTCGTCCACCAGCCCCGCCGCCAACGCGCGCGCCGGCGACAGCGTCGCCCCCTGCGTCAGCAGCTCGAGCGCCGAGCGCAGCCCGATGAGGCGCGGCAGGCGCTGCGTGCCGCCCCCCCCCGGCATCAACCCCAGCGTCACCTCCGGCAGCCCCACGCGGACGCGCGGGTCATCGAGCGCCACGCGGCGGTGGCACGCGAGCGCGAGCTCGTAGCCGCCCCCCAGCGCGCTGCCGTTGAGCAGCGCCACCGCCGGGCGCCCCTGCGTCTCTAGCCAGCGCAGCAGCCCCCCGAGGTCGTCCACCGCCGCCCGCAGCGCCGCGCGCGCCTCGGCGAGGGTGCTGGGCGACGGGCGGGGCGGCAGCGCCGCGAGCGAATCGAGGTCCGCGCCCACGCAGAACGCCTCGTGCGCGCTCAGGAGCGCGATCCCCCGCGCCCCCTCCAGCCGCGCCGCCGCCTCGAGCGCCGCGCGCAGCGCCGCCAGCTGCGGCGGGTTGAGCCGGTTGACGCCGTCGGGGGCGCGCAGCGTCACCACGGCGAGCCCCCCCTCGAGCGACACGCCCGTCACCCCGCCGCGCGCGCTCGCGCCAGCCGCCTCAACACGCTCGCTCATATAGACCTCACACGCGCTCGATGATGGTGGCGATGCCCATACCCCCGCCGATGCACAGCGTGACCAGCGCCACCCCCTCGCCACGCTCCTCGAGGGCCTCGAGGGCCGCGCCCAAGAGCATCGCCCCCGTGGCGCCGAGCGGGTGGCCGAGGGCGATGGCGCCCCCGTTCACGTTTACGCGCTCGTGCGGCACCCCGAGCGCATCCATAAAGTAGAGCGGCACCGCCGCGAACGCCTCGTTGACCTCAAAGAGGTCCACGTCGCTCACGCGCATCCCCGCCTGCCACAGCGCCGCCTGCGCCGCCGGCGCCACCCCCGACAGCATCACCACCGGCTCGCTCCCCACGCTCACCGCCGCCCGCACCCGCGCCCGCGCCCGCAGCCCGAGCCGCCGCCCCGCCTCCGCCGAGCCGAGCAGCGCCAGCGCCGCCCCGTCCACCACCCCGCTCGACGACCCCGCCGTGTGCACGTGGTCGATGCGCGCCAGCTGCGGATACACCCGCCGGGTGAGCGCGTCGAGCCCTAGCCCCTCCCCGAGCTGCGCGAACGCCGGCGTGAGCCGCGCGAGGTCCTCGAGGGTCGTCTGCGGGCGGGGGTGCTCGTCGCGGTCGAGCAGCGTCGCCCCCGCGCGGTCGAGGACCGGCACCCGACCGCGCGCCAGCGCCCCCCGCGCCTCCGCCGCCGCCGCGCGCCGCTGACTCTCGAGGGCGTAGGCGTCCACGTCGGCGCGGGTGATCCCGTGGAGCGTGGCGAGGAGGTCGGCGCTCACCCCCTGCGGCACGAGCCCCCACCCGAGCGCCATCCGCGGGTCAAGCAGCGCCCCGCCGTCGCTCCCCATCGGCGCCCGACTCATGCTCTCCACGCCCCCCGCGAGCGCTAGGGCGCAGAAGCCCGCCCGCACCTTCGCCGCCGCGTCGTTCACCGCCTCGAGCCCCGACCCGCAGAAGCGGTTGAGCGTCACCGCAGGCACGCGCGGGTCATACCCGGCCGCCAAGAGCGCCGTGCGCGCGACGCAGCCCCCCTGCTCCCCCACCTGCGTCACGCACCCCACCGCCAGCTCGTCGAGCGCCGCGCTCAGCGACTCGCGCGTGTGCCCCACGCGGCCCGGCGCCGCGCGCAGCGCCGAGGCGAGCAGGTCGAGCGGCGCGCACGAGTAGAGCGCCCCCGTGGGCTTGCCCGCCCCGCGCGGGGTCCTGAGGGCGTCAAAGACCAGCGCGTCGATCATACAGGGGACTCCTCAAGGCGCCTCAGCGCCACACCTTCAGCACCAGCCCAGGGCGGATGAGCGACTCCGGCGTCATCTGATTCCAGCGCATCAGCGCCGCCAGACTCACCCGATGGAACGCGGCGATGGCCCCGAGCGTCTCGCCCGGCTGCACCACGTACTCAAAGAAGCCCGTCCTGCTCTGCTGGTAGCGCACAAAGATCTCCTCCGCCTCCTTGGGCGCCAGCCCCCACCACCCCGCCGAGGCCCCGAGTCGGAAACGGATGTGCATGTGGTGGTAGTGGTTGGGCACGTGCTTGACCAGCGCCCCCCCCCGCGCCTTGGCGGGGTACGACAGGTACTCGGCGAGCTCCTTGGGCGTCATGTGCAGCGCCTTGAGCCCGTGCTCGTGCAGCGCCCGCTGCAGCGACAGGTCCATGAGCACCACCTCCGCGAGGTCATAGCGCTTGAGCGCCTTGAGCAGCGCCCACATGCGCGGCAGGTCGAGCTTGGAGGGGTGCACCCAGCGCTTCTCGTGGTCGTTGGGGGGGACGCCCTTGATGTAGTAGCGCACGTCCACGTCCGCGCCGTTTTGGTGAGTCTTGTGCGGGCTAAACTTACCCCCGCCCTCCTGCGCGATGTCGAGCACCATGAGGTCCGCGCCGCCTGGATAGGCGCGGCGCACGAAGGTGTTGAGGGCGTAGAGGGCGAGCGCCACCTCAGGGACCGTGTTGCTGTCCTCAGGCACCATCACCCGCAGCCCGAGCCCAGAGCGCATGCGGTGACTAAAGAGCAGGCGCCCGCGACTCTCGCCGCCCACGCTCAGCGGCGGCAGCAGCGCGTACCAGCCCTCCTGGTGCGCGCGCCCCTTGAGCGCGCTGAGGAGGTTGAGCGCGTCCTCCAAGAGCGGCAGCTCCGCCCCCAGGGGCGCGAACAGGCGCTCAGGCGTCGCCCGCGCCGCGCTCGGCGCCCCGAGGAGGGCGCCGAGCGCGAGGGCGACCCGCGTCACGAGGGCGACGCCGCGCGCCTCACGCGACGCTTCACGCCACGCTTTACGCGGCGGGGCGAGCGGCGGGGCGTGCGGCGGGGCGTGCGGCGGGGCGTGCGGCGGGGCGTGCGGCGGCAGGGGTGTGTGGGTCATTAGCGGGGCGACTCGGGCGAGCTCAGGCGGGGGCGGGGGGCGGTGCGAGCAGGTCAACACAGTCGACGCGCCTGACGCAAGCGCTCAGGCGCGGCGCGGGGGCGCCGCTCAGGAATCGGCGGGCGGCGGGGCGGGGGGCGCCTCCTCCTCGGGGCGCGCGAGGGCGCTCAGCGACGACGCCAGCAGTGCGTGCAGCGCCTGGGGCTGATCGATGTGCACCCAGTGCCCCGCGTCGGCCAAGACGGGCGACGCCGCGGTGGGGCGCTCCCGCCGGAGGCGCGCGCTCGCCTCCTCGCTCCAGCGGAGCCCGCGCTCGGCGCGGAGCAGGTGCACGCGCGTGCTCGCCGGCAGCAGCCCCAGCAGCGCCCACCCGTCGAGGCGCCAGTAGTCCTCGAGGAGCGCCTCGATGCCGTCGAGGTCAAAGCGCCACTCAAAGCCCCCCGCCGCCCGCGGCCGGAGGTTGGTCGTCATCCACTGCGCCACCCCCAAGGAGAGCCCGCGCGCCACGAGCGCCTCGCTGAGCGCCCGGCGCGACGGCTGCGGCATCGCCGCCGCGCGGCACGCCTCGAGCACGCTGAGCACCTCGCGCTGCCCGGGCTGCAGCGCCGAATCGAGGGGGCTGTCGAGCGTCCACAGCGTGTGGAGGGGGCGCCCGGCGGCGCTCGCGCGCGCCGCGTAGGCGAGCGACACCTTGCCCCCAAACGAGTGTCCCACGAGCGCGCGCGGCGCCCCCGCCGCCTCGGCGAGCGCCGCGAGGTCTTGGGCGCAGGCGCGCACCGTGTGGGGCGCGGCGAGCCCCGCGCTGTCGCCGTGGCAGCGCAGGTCCACGGCGCGCACGCACAGCGCCGGCAGGGCGGCGCTCAGGCGCTGCGCGACGCCAGACCAGTTCTGCTTAGAGCCAAAAATGCCGTGAATCAGCCACACCTGCGGGCCGCGCGGGTCGCCCCACGCCTGTGAGGAGAGCAGGGGGGCGCCCGTGGAGAGCGGGGCGTGGAGGGCCGCCTCAGGCGCCATCGTCGTCATCGTCGTCATCGTCGTCATCGTCGTCATCGTCGTCATCGTCGTCATCGTCGTCATCGTCGTCATCGTCGTCGTCGTCGTTGTCATTAGACCGCGGCGCGCGCGGCGGCGAGGGGGGCCACGCCGCCAGCGACGCCTCCTCGTGAGCGCGCAGCAGCGCCGGCAGCCAATCGGGGCGCTGACCGGGGAGGAGCGGGCAGGGCGCGCCCACCGCGTCGAGCTCCTCACACGAGAGCGACTTATACCCGAGCGCCCGCGCCTCGCGCCAGCGGCGCCAGTCCACCGCCCACCAGCGCGCCGGGGCGCCGTCGTCCCACAAGCACACCAGCACCACCCCAAAGCCGCGCCACGCCACCCGGCGCTCGAGCGCCGCCCCCTGCGCCTCCCCCACCGCGCGCAGGGGCACCCGGCGCCCCTTGCGGCTCTTGAGCTCGATGAGGCCCGCGCGCCCGTCGGGGAGCGCCACGTCGAAATCCGGCCCGCTCTTGGCGAGCGGCGCGGCGGTGAACTGCCCGCTCGCCGCCGCCGCCCCCACGCGGCGGTAGGGCTCGGGGCGCTTGCGGAGCTCGGCGCGCCCCTCCTTGAGGTAGAGCGCCCCCACCAGCTCCACCAGCTCCTCCGCCGACTCCCCCGACTTCTTGGCGCGCCACCCCCCCGCGCGCCGCGCGGCGCGGGCGGGCTCGCCTGTGGCCTTGAAGGATCTCCAGTCCGGTCGCGCGCTGCCCATGCTCTTCACACCTCTCGCGTCGCGGGTGCGGCTCGATGGCGGCGCGGCGGCGCGCCCCCTCCATACAGGATTTTAGACCCGCGCTCCACCCCCGCGCGTTGCCGCCGCGCGCTTTGACAGCGGGCCCCCGAGCTGAGGTTTGGCGCTTATTCGTTGCCCATGGTGCTAAAACTTGTCAACTTGTCATTGTGCGCTCACGATGCTCCACACGGACACCGCGGTGAGGGGAAAACAACGAGATGAAAGCGATGTGGTACGCGCTCGTGCAAGACGAGCAGCTCGGCCCTATGGACTTTGATGAGATCATCGACTTCTACTACAAAGACATCATCTCGTCGGATACGCTGCTGTGGCGAGCGGGGCTCTCGGGGTGGCTGCCCATCTCGCAGATCAAAGAGTTCAAAGACCTCTTGTTCCAGGGCGTCTTTGTGTCGGTCACGTCCGCGCCTCAGGCGGGGGGGGCCGACACGAGGGTGTTCACGGAGGAGCTCGGCGCGGAGATGCGCGCCCTGCAGCGCGACGCGGCGCCCCCCCTCGCGCCCTCGCTGCCTGCGCAGCCGCCGCCCCTCCCGCCCCCCCGCGGCGCCAGCGGCGTGCTCAGGGCGCGCGCGCTCGAGGACATCGAGGAGGACGTGGAGCTCGATGAGCTGCTCTTGGGCGCGCAGCCCTCGCCGCTCGCGCTCGACCCCGACCCCGACGCCGCGCGCCTCAACGCCCCGCGCCCCGCCGCCGGCCGCCTCGCCCCCCCTTCCCTCCAGCTCGCGCAGACTCCGCCGCCCGCGATTCCCGCCCACCAGCTGCGCGGCGAGGAGAGCGTGGCCGCCGCCCCCTCCCCTTACGCCTCAGCGCCCTACGCCTCAGCGCCCTACGCCCACAGCCTCGGGCCCGCGCGTCCCTCTGTGCCCACCTCTGCGCCCACCTCTGCGCCGGCGCCGCTCGTCCTGCGCGTCCCTGCCCCGCGGCGCGCCGCGCCGCTGGCGGGCGTGGCGGCGCTCTTGACGCTCGGTGCCCTCGGCGGCGCCTATGGCCTCGGGCTGCTCGGCGAGCGGGGCGGGGGGGACCCCGCCGCCCCGGCGGCGGCCCCGGCGACGCCTGCGGAGGGCGCGGCGCAGGCGCTCGCGGGCGCCCCCGCCGCCCCGCTCCCGCCGCCGAGCGCGCCCCAGGAGGGGGCGGGGGCGGGGGCGGGGGCGCTCCCAACGCAGCTCGCGGAGCCCCCCGCGGTGGGCGCGCCGCTCTCAACCCCGCTCGCGGAGCCCCCCGCGGTGGGCGCGCCGCTCTCAACCCCGCTCGCGGAGCCCCCCGCGGCGGGCGCGGCGCTCCCGAGCCCGCTCGTGGAGCCCCCCGCGGCGGGCGCGCCGCTCTCAACCCCGCTCGCGGAGCCCCCCGCGGCGGGCGCGGCGCTCCCGAGCCCGCTCGCGGAGCCCCCCGCGGCGGGCGCGGCGCTCCCGAGCCCGCTCGCGGAGCCCCCCGCGGCGGGCGCGGCGCTGCCCGCCCCCGGCGCGGCGCCCGAGGGCGGCGTGGGGGCGCTCGGCGATGAGCTCGACGTGGGGTTCGACATGGAGCTCGAGATCGAGATCGAGCTCGAGGAGACGCTCGTGGCCGCCGCCCCCCCCAAGAAGCCCGGCGCCCCCTCCCCCGACCGGCGCTACAAGCCCAAGTCGCCCGCCGCCAAGCCGCCCGCCCCCAGGGGGGTCGCCAAGCCCTCCGCCGCCAAGCGCCCCGAGCGGCTCGCCGAGAAGCCCGCCGAGAAGCCCGCCCAGAAGCCCGCCGAGAAGCCCGCCGCGGCGGCGGAGGGGACGTGCTGCACGCGCGAGCAGATCAACCGCGTGGTGAGCGGCTCGCTCGGGAAAATCAAGGCTTGCGCTGAGGGCGACGCTGCGTTAAAGGGCTCCACCGTCGTGGTGTCGATCACGATCATGCCGAGCG
This sequence comes from Deltaproteobacteria bacterium, assembly GCA_016874875.1. Lineage (GTDB taxonomy): Bacteria > Myxococcota_A > Bradymonadia > UBA7976 > VGTA01 > VGTA01. The sequence goes on from VGTA01000015.1 coordinate 7,851, forward strand.
GGGGCGTGGAGAGCGCGCGCGCCATCACCTCCTCGCTGCGGCAGTCTCCTCAAGGGGGCTGCGTGGTGCAGGCGGTGCAGGCGCTCAAGTTCCCCTTGTTCTCCGGTGAGCCGCTCCCGCTCCAGCTCCCCCTCAAGCTCTAAGCCCCGCCCCCTCCTGAGAGCAGCTCGCGATGAGCGCCCGGGGCGCGGCGCCCCACTCAGAGAGGTCTCTCTTGACTATTGACCCCCGCGCTGATGAGCAGCGCCTCTCGGTCGAACTCGACCCGCCCCCGCCCCCCGCCCCCGAGGAGGAGCCCGCCACCGGCTTCGCGCTCCTCGGCCTCGCCCCCCACCTCCTGCGCGCGATCGAGGTCGCCGGCTACGACCAGCCCACCCCCATCCAGGCGCAGGCGATCCCTCTCCTCATCGAGGGGCGCGACATCATCGGGCAGGCGCAGACGGGCACGGGCAAGACCGCGGCGTTCGCCCTCCCGCTGCTCCAGCGCCTCGACCTGCGGGCGCGCGCCCCGCAGGCCCTCGTCCTCGCCCCCACCCGCGAGCTGGCCATCCAGGTGGCCACCGCCGTGGAGAGCTACGGCGGGCAGCCCCTCAAGGGGCGCGTGGCGCTCCTCTACGGCGGGCAGCCCATCGGCCCGCAGCTCGGGCAGCTCGCCCGCGGCCCCGCCGTGGTGGTGGGCACGCCGGGGCGCGTCATCGACCACCTCGAGCGCGGCAGCCTGAGCCTTGAGCGGGTGGGCTTTGTGGTCCTCGACGAGGCGGACGAGATGCTCAAGATGGGCTTCATCGACGACGTGGAGATGATTCTCTCGCGCGTGCCCGCCCCCCACCAGACCGCCCTCTTCTCCGCCACCATGCCCCCGGAGGTCAAGGCGATCGCCGACCGCCACCTCAGCCCGGAGCGCGCCCTTGTGCGCGTCGCCGGTGGCGGGCGCACCTCGGACGACGTGGAGCAGCGCTTCTTGGCCGTCCCGCGCGAGGGCAAGGTCGCCGCCCTCGCCGCCCTCCTCGAGCTCAACGCCGACGGCGTGCGGATCATCTTCGCCCGCACCCGCAAGGACACCTCGGAGCTCGTGGACGCCCTCCTGCCTTTCGGGCACCGCGCCGAGGCGCTCAACGGCGAGATGAACCAGAATCTGCGCGAGGCCGTCCTGCGCCGCCTGCGCGACGGCTCCCTCAACACCCTCGTGGCCACCGACGTGGCGGCGCGCGGCCTCGACATCGAGGGCGTGTCGCTCGTGGTGAACTTTGACCTCCCCCACGACAGCGAGGCCTACATCCACCGCATCGGGCGCACCGGGCGCGCGGGGCAGCAGGGGCGCGCCGTCACCCTCGTGGGCAACGGCGACCGCCGCGGCTTCGGCTACCTCCAGCAGGGCCTCTCCAAGGCGATTCCGCAGATGCCCCCCATCACCCCCGCCTCGCTCCTCGAGGGGCGCAAGGCGGCGCTCAAGGCCTCCATCGCCGCCCACGTGGCCGCCCTCACCGCCGACCCCCGCCGCCTCGCCCCCTACCTCGAGGTGGCGCGGGAGCTGGCGGAGGAGGGGCTCCCCGCCGAGGAGGTCGCCGCCGCCGCCGTGGCCCTCTCGAGCAGCGCCCGCCCGCTCGAGCGCCGCCTCCTGCCCCTCCACCTCGACCCAGAGCCCCCCGAGGCGCCGCGCAAGAAGGGCGCCGAGCCCCTCCGGGGCGCGCGCGACGCGGGGCGCGGCGGGCGCGAGCAGCCGCCGGGCGCCAACCGCTACGCTGAGCGCTTTGGCGAGCGCCCCGACCGCGAGCGCCCCGCCCCGGGCGGCGCGGGCGGCGAGCCCCTCGTGAAGGTGCAGATCAGCGCCGGCGCCCAGCAGGGCGTCCGCCCCAAGGACATCGTGGGCGCCATCGCCAACGAGTGCGGCGTGGAGGGCCGCCGCATCGGCGCCATCAGCATCGAGGCGCGCTCGGCGTTTGTGGAGGTGCCGCGCGAGGCGGCGGAGCGCGTGGTGGAGCGCCTCAGCGGGCGCAAGATCTGCGGCGTGCCCGTCCGCCTCCGCGTCGCGCGCTAGCCCCCCGCCGCCCCTAGTCCTCGGCGGGCGCTAGATTCTCGCGCTCGTGCGGCATAAAGCTGCGCGCCGCGCGGAAGTGCTGGTCGGGGGAGTAGAAGAGGAAGTTGCTCACCTTGCTCGTGTAGATGTCGGCGTAGCTCTCCACCTGGTCGCCGAACAGACTCAGCTCGTGGCGCTCTCGGAACGTCTGCCCCCAGTACGTGTTGAACGTGCGCTCCACCTCCATCTCGAGCGCCTCCATCTCGGCGAGGGTCTGCGTGAGGAGCGCGCGCTTGCGCTCGATCTCGCGGTGCGTCTTGTCGCGCGTGGTGTCGATCACGTGCGTCTCTGGGCTGGTGAGGGCGAACATGAGCTTCTGCACCCGCTCGAGGCTGCGCGTGAGCGTGAGGTGGTAGTTGATCGAGTCGTCAAGGCGGCGCGCCGCCTCGTCGAGGCGCTGCAGGCGGCTGAGGGGCGCCGCCTGCGCGAGCGTGTTGCGGATGCCGTCCTCGAGCTCCTGAATCACCAGGGCGGTGCGCCACCACGCGGAGCGCTTGGACAAGAGGATGTCGCTGTAGACGTGGTCGCCCACGTACAGGATCGAGTCCCCCGTCAGCCGCATCAGCCGCTCGAGCTCCTGCAGGTTGCCGCCGCGGTAGACCGCGCGCGGAGCGAACGACTCCACCGGCTCGTCGAGCGCCTGCCCCGCCTCGTCGAGGCGCACGAAGGGGTTGGGGTCCTGAAAGAAGGACGGCTTGCGCCCGCTCACGATCACCACGTCAAAGTAGTCGCGCCACGACTCAAAGAACGGCAGCGCGCCGTCGAGCAAGAAGCGCATCACCGCGTCCGTGTAGTAGTGCTCGCTGTTGGTGAGCAAGAAGAGCTTCTTGCCGGCGCTCTTGAGCTTGTGCAGCGTGGGGGCGAGGTCGGGGTCCTTGATCACGTACCTGTCGAGGTCGGCGATGATCTCCGCCTTGAGCGTGTTGTCGCAGTGCGCCTCGTCGATGCTCTGGCGGATGTCGATGCACAGCTCCCCCGGACTCTTGGGCAGCGGGAGGCGCTGGCGCTTATAGTGCTCAATGATCCCCGCCATCAGCGTGCTCTCGGGCAGGCTGAAGAGCGTGTCGACGCGGATAAAGCGACTCGACGACAGCGAGATGGGCTTGGTCCCGTAGAGCGCGCGGCGCTCCTCGTCGCTCACGGCCTGATAGCCGTGGTAGCAGCGCCCCACCACGCGGTCCTGGTCGAGCTTGCAGATGTGCCCCGTCTGCTTGTCGACCACGAGCCCGCGGATGATAAAATCATGATCGAGCGCCACGCCGCGCAGCTCCTCCGGGTAGCCGTGGGACTCGATCAGCTTGTCGAGCGTCTTGCGGATGGCCAGCTCGTCCATCGGGCGCTGGTGGTACTGCACGAGCGTGTAGTCCATGTCGAACCCGATCGCCTTGATCTCCGACATGTCGAGGTTGCGGTTGGTGTAAACGCGCCGCGTGGGGTCGCTCGGCGGCGACGTGTCGAGGAGCGCCGAGAGGTCAAGGACGGGCGTGGATTCATCGCTCATGAGCGCTCCTGCGGGCGGGCGTGGGGCGGGGGTCGCTTTGGGGGTCGCTTGGAACCATGAGCCCATTTGAAAAGACTTGCAAGGGGCGCTAGGAGCCCTTAGTGTCATGCGCGACTTGAGAGGCCCCGCCCTAAAGGAGCCCACGAGATGACCACGCCCCACCCTAAGCACGCCGCTGAGCTCACCGCTGAGCTCGCCGCCGCGCAGCGCCTGGCCCGCACCATCGCCTCCGACCTCCTCATCTACCACCGCGACAAGGTGCTCGACGGGCTCCGCACCGACGCGCTGTTTGAGGTGCTCGCTGAGGAGATCCGCGAGGGGCAGGCGCTCTATGAGGAGCACGTGCGCGTCGAGGTGCGCGCCCGCCACAACCTCCTCGACCGCGCCCTCGTGGACGTGCTCATCCACTCGCAGGCCCATATCCCCTGCGCGCTCTGGTGATGGGGGCGAGGGCGTGAGCGAGGACGCGGGCGCGGGCGAGGGCGAGGAGCTCTGCTTCCGCGTCCCCGACGACCTCGACGGCGAGCGCCTCGACAAGGCGCTCGCGCTCCTCGTGGACTCGGTGAGCCGCGCCCGCCTCGCGCAGTGGGTGCGCGACGGGCGCGTGACGCTAGAGGCGCGCGCGGGAGAGCGCCTCAAGGGGGGCGGGGCGCTCAAGCCGAGCTTTAGGCTGCTCGCCGGGCAGCGCGTCCGCTGCGCCCCCCCGCCCGACCCCGCGCCCACGCTCCTGCCGCAGGACGTGCCCTTTGAGGTGGTGTACCACGACGAGGACGTGGCGGTGGTGCTCAAGCCAGCGGGGGTGGTGGTGCACCCGGGGGCGGGGCAGCCCGACCAGACCCTCGTCAACGGCCTCCTGCGCCGCTTTGGGGCGCTCTCGCCCGTGGGGCACCCCACGCGCCCGGGAATCGTCCACCGCCTCGACCGCGACACGTCGGGCCTCCTGATGGTGGCGCTCACCGAGCGCGCCCACCACCCGCTCGTGGCGCAGCTCGCCGCGCGGACCGTGGAGCGCCGCTACCTCGCCTTGGCGTGGCGCCCGCCGGCGGCGCGCGAGGGGGCGGTGGAGGGGGGCTACGCGCGCGACCCGGACCACAGGCTCAAGTTCACGGGGCTCAGGTACGCGGGCGCGGCGCGGGCGGACCTCGCGCCGGGGGGCGCCGTGCGCTGGGCGAAGACCCACTGGCGCGTGCTCGAGGACTTTGGCCCCTGCGCGCTCTTTGAGCTGCGCCTCGAGACGGGGCGCACCCACCAGATTCGCGTCCACCTCAGCGAGCTCGGCTCGCCCCTGGTGGCCGACGCGCTCTACGGGCAGCGCAGGCGCCTCGACGCCCCCCCCGCCCTGCGCGCCCTCGGCCCGGAGCTCGGCCTCGGGCGCCACGCGCTCCACGCCGCCTCCCTCGGCTTCACGCACCCCGTCACGGGCGCGCGCCTGCGCTTTGAGTCGCCCCTGCCCGAGGACCTCGCCGCCTGCCTCGCCGCCCTGCGCGCGAGCGGCGCGCCCCCCTGAGCCGGCGCCCCCTCCCTGCCCCGGCGCCCCCTCCCTGCCCCCCCACCCTCCCACGAGAGCTGATCACCCCATGAAGCGCACCCCCCTCTATGAGCGCCACCGCGAGGCTGGCGCTCGCTTTGTAGACTTTGGCGGCTGGGAGATGCCCGTGCAGTACGCAGGCATCCAGCAAGAGCACGACGCGGTTCGCCGCGACGTGGGCCTCTTTGACGTGAGCCACATGGGCGAGGTGGAGGTGCGCGGCCCCGGCGCCCTCGACGCCGTGAACGCCCTCATCACCAACGACCTCAACGCCATCGCCGATGGGCAGGCCTGCTACACGGCGATGTGCCGCCACGACGGCGGCATCGTGGACGACCTCGTGGTCTATCGCTTTAGCCGTGAGCGAATCTTGATCTGCGTGAACGCCTCCAACCGCGAAAAGGACTTCGCCTGGATCAGCGCCCACATCGAGGGCGCCATCCCCGTGGACCGCAGCGACGAGTTCGGGCAGCTCGCGCTGCAGGGCCCCCGCGCCGCCGCCCTGCTCTCCGAGCTCACGGACATCGACCTCTCCAGGCTCGGGCGCTACTGGTTCACCGAGGGCGCGGTGGCGGGCGTGCCCTGCCTCATCAGCCGCACCGGCTACACCGGCGAGGACGGCTTTGAGCTCTATGTGCCCGCGGCGCGCGCGTCGGAGGTGTGGGGCGCGCTGATGAGCCGCCCGGCGCCCCCCACCCCGGCGGGCCTCGGCGCGCGCGACACCCTGCGCCTTGAGATGAAGTACGCGCTCTATGGCAACGACATCGACGAGACCACCACGCCTCTCGAGGCGGGCCTCGGCTGGGTCACCAAGCTCAAGAAGGAGCGCTTTATCGGCAAGGAGGCGCTGCTCGCGCAGCGCGAGGCGGGGGTGCCGCGCGCCCTCGTCGCCTTTAAGATGGAGGGGCGCCTGATCCCCCGCCACGGCTACCCCGTGCTCGACGAGTCGGGGGCGGCGGTGGGCGTGGTGACGAGCGGCACCAAGTCGCCCACGACGGGGGAGTGCGTGGGCATGGCCTATGTGCCGGCGCGCCTCAAGGAGGTGGGCGCGCGCTTTGGCGTTCAGGTGCGCAAGAGCGTGGAGTCGGCGGTGGTGGTGAAGCCGCCGTTCGTCACGCCGGGCTCCTGAGCGCCGCCCGCCCTCCCCCCCGCGCCCCTCCCCGCGCCCCCCTTTACAAGCCGCGCGCTTTTTGTCATCTCAAGCCGCGCACCCCGTGTCCTCTCCCCCCGCAGGCGGCGCGCCCCGCCCCCCTCTCCCCCCACAGGAGTCCCTGATGTCGAGCCCCGCAGACCTCTACTATTCCAAAGACCACGAGTGGGCGCGCCTTGAGGGCGACGTCGTCACCGTGGGCGTCACCGACCACGCGCAGGACGCCCTCGGCGACGTGGTGTTCGTGGAGCTCCCCGAGCTCGACCGCGGCCTCATCGCCCACGAGACCTTCGGCGTCGTGGAGTCCGTCAAGGCCGTCAACGACCTCTACAGCCCCTGCGAGGGCGTGGTGGTGGAGGTCAACGAGGCGCTCAACGACACCCCCGAGCTCATCAACGGCGCGCCCTACGCGCAGGGCTGGATTCTCAAGCTCAAGGTGAGCGGCCCCGAGGCGCTCAGCCACCTGATGAGCGCGAGCGAGTACGACGAGTATCTCGAGACGCTCGGCTGAGGGGGCGCTCGGCTGAGGGGACGCTCGGCTGAGGGGACGCTCGGCTGAGGGGACGCTCGGCTGAGGGGACGCTCGGCTGAGAGGACGCGCCGAGGCGCCCGGCGGAGATCTTGGGCGCCGCCGCGTTGCTTTGTCTTGCGCGCGACGCAGCTCTGCGCTAGCTTGCCAAGCGGCTAGCCCCCCTTGGCTCGCTCTTCCCTCCTGTGCCGTCACCGCCACGCCCCCTCGGAGTCATCCATGTCCATCGCGTTCGTCCCGCTGCTCGCCATCCCCTTCGCCCTCTACCACGTGCTCATGCTGGGCGGCGACATGAACAGCTTCATGTTCGGCGACTTCTTCAACAAGGGCCACATCATCACCATCACCGCCGTGGTCTGCCTCGCCGTCGAGATCTACAAGTCCACCAACACCAAGACCGCGATCGGCGACATGCTCGGCTCCATCGCGCTCTTCGTGGTCGCCCTCATCGAGTTCGTGCTGTGGAAGCGCGAGCCCACCTTCTTCCTGCTCGTCCTGATCATGGCCGTGGACGTGGTGGGCGGCATGATCATCTCGCAGCGCGGCGCGCGCCGCGACGTGAGCATCGGCGGCGGGCTCTGAGGGGCCCCTCAGCCCCCCGCGGGGCGCCAGGAGTAGCCGAGGCGCTCGGCGGCGCGGCGTGAGGAGAGGGGGCGCGACGCCCCCCCCGCGGCGCCCCCCGGCGCGCTGACGTTGTGCCCCCCGAGCACCCACCGCCCGCTCCCCGCGGCGCCGGTGGGGTCGAGGGCGCGGTCGTGGGCGCGGAGGAGGAGGAGCCCCGTCACGAGGTCCTCGAGCGGCACGAGGGAGGCGGCGCCCGCGGCGGGCGGGGGGGGGGCGGCGACGTGGTCGGGGTAGGGGACGCCGTGCACCACCGTGGTCCACAGCGCGCGCTCGGCGAGCGTGAGCGCGGCGGCGAGCGCGGCGCCGGGGCCGTCGGCGCAGAGGGGGCTGGCGGCGTCGAGGGGGCGGGGGTCGCCGGCGGGCGCGGCGGCGAGGGCGAGGGGGCCGCAGAGGAGGGTGGCGCGCGGCGCGACCCCCGCGGCGCGCAGGCGGGCGGCGGCCTCGAGGGCGGCGCGCGCCACGCGGACCGGGCGGGGCGCCTCGGGGGGCGGGGCGGGGCGGGCGGCGGGGAGGCGCGGCGCGCCCTGGGGTCGGGCGCCGCCCAGCGCCCCCGCGAGCCCCCGCGCTAGGGCGCCCGCCGCCCCCTGCGCCCCCCGCCAGCCCCAGAGCGCCCGCGGCGACGGCGGCGGCGGCGGCGGCGGCGGCGGCGGGTCCGCGAGCGCCACATAGAGCGCCGCGCGCCCAAGGAGCGCCGCCGTGACCACCTCGGGGTCCCCCGCGTCCCCCACGAACACCTCCACCCCCCGCGCGCGCAGGGGCGCGGCGCCCTCCGCGGTGGCGCAGAGCGCCGCGGCGCGCCCGTCCACGCGCAGCAGGCGCGCGGCGAGGGCGGCCCCCACGGCGGTCTCCGCGCCCACCACGAGCGCCCCGCTCACGGTCCC
>VGTA01000016.1 GCA_016874875.1 Deltaproteobacteria bacterium
AGGCGGCGTGGCGCGAGCGCCGCGACCGGCGCCTGCCGGAGTACATCGTCAAGCTCGCCCTCCTCGACCCCCTCCCCGAGGGCGCCGCCGCCGCCGCCCAGGAGGGCGCGCACACCTACGACGCCGTCCTCAGCGCGCTCAGCCACTGGAACGCGCGCGCCGACGTGCGCGCCCGCTACGCCGCCAAGGGCGGCAGCCTCTCCTTTGGTAAGATCAGCCGCCGCCTCCTCCGCGAGTCCATCGAGGAGACGCACCGCGCGCAGTGGGCGCTCCTCGAGTCCTCCGCGGCGCCCACGCCCGAGCGCCTCCGCCTCCACGAGCCCATCCTGGCGCTCTGGGAGAGCGACGAGCCCTTCGCGCGCGAGGCGCTGCTCGACGTGCTGCGCGAGGTGCCCCTCAAGTGGGGCCCGTGGCGCGCCGTCCGCGCCATCTTCAAGGCGAGCGTCCGCGCGCGCGACTGGGAGGTCTTTGGGGTGATCGCCTCGCGCCTCGACGCTGAGCTCGTGGCGGGGAGCGAGGGGCGCGCGCGCCCGCGCGCGCCCTTCTCGGTGGCGCCGTACGCCGCGCACCGCGACGTGTCCCGCGGCACGCTCTCCTACCTCACGCGCCTCGCCTGGCGCGTGTTGCGGGGCGTGGCGAGCGCGCAGCCCGCCCTCTACGCGGAGGTGGCGGCGCAGGTGCTCCGCGGCTACAAGCGCGGCGTGAGCCGCGGCGCCCTCGCAGGCGCGTGGCTCTATAACCACATCCTGTTCCATGAGGCCAAGGGGCCCCGCGGGCGGCGCGCGTATGGCGCGGAGCGGTTTTATCACTACCCGCGCGATTTCTACTCCCTGCGCGCCTACCCGGCGCTGTGGCAGCGCGACGCCGCGCCCCTCCTCGGGCTGCTCGAGGCGGCGCAGCACGACGACGTGCTCACCTTCACCACCGAGTCGCTGCTCAAGGACCACCGCCCCGCCCTCAAGGCGCTCGACGCCGCGTGGGTGGGGCGCATGGCGGGGCTCATGAGACCGGCGGTGGATGAGTTTTTGTGGGTGTGGTTCGCGGAGCTGTGCCCGCACACGCAGGCCGACTACGCCGCCCACGGGCTCAGCGCCCCCCTCCTCCGCCTCCTGTGGTCGCCCAACGCGCAGATGTCGGCGTTCGCGCTGCAGTACTTCAAGGCGCACCCCGAGGCGCTCCTCTCGCTGGTCACCGCCTCGCAGGTGATGGGGTTCGCGCAGAGCGAGCGCGCCGACCTCCGCGCGCTCGGCGAGGCGCTCCTAGAGCCGCGCGCGGGTCGCTTTCAGCTCACCCTCGCCGAGTGGACCGCCCTCCTCACCCGCCACCACAGCCACGCCTTCGCGGCCCGCTGCGTCCGGCAGGTGTTCTCGTCGCGCGACCTCACCTTCGGCTGGTTCGCCGAGTGCCTCAACGCCGACCTCGACGAGGCGGCGCGCTTCGCCGGTGAGCTCCTCAAGGACCCCGCGTACCGCCCCGCGGGCGGCGACCTCCTCGAGTTCTACTGGAGCCTCTTGGTCCCTGAGTCGTGGCGCGCCAAGACGGCGCAGCTGGCCTTTGAGGGGCTTGAGGCGAAGGCGAAGGGCGAGGGCGAGGGTGAGGGCGAGGGCGAGGGTGAGGGTGAGAAGGGCGCGCGCGTGCTGAGCGGGCTCTCCACGGCGCGCCTCGCGGCGCTCCTGCTCCACCCCGAGGGCGAGGGGCGCGCGCGCCTCCGCCGCTGGGTCAAGGAGGGCTGGGTCAAGCCGAGCGCCTTTGGCGCCGCGTGGCTCAAGCGCCTCCTGAGCGCTGAGGCGTGGCGCGAGCGCGCGTGGGTGGACCTGCTCGGCGATGAGGGCGCGGCGTGGCGCCGTCAGCGCTCTTATGATAATGATTTTGCCAAGATCGCTCAGCAGTGGCTCCTCGACGGCAAGAGCTTCTCCATCGACGAGCTCGGCGCCGCGTGGCTGCTCGAGCGCGCGCTGTCGGGGTACGACCGCCCCTACAAGGCGTTCGTGGAGCAGCGCTTTGAGATGGCGCAGTTCGCCTGCCTCCTCGCCGCGCCGCCCAAGCGCCCCTCCGGCGCCGACGGGCTGCGCGCGCTCCTCGACCGCTACTGCGAGGTGGGGGCGCCGTGGGGGGCGCGCGCGTTCGTGGAGGGGCTGCTCAAGGAGCGCCACCACGCCACGCAGCGGGCGCGCGACCCCAACGTCAAGCCCGCGGCGGCCAAGCGCGCCCTCACCGACGAGCTGCTCACCTTTGAGGTCTTTGAGCGCCTCGCCGCGCACAAGGAGGAGGAGCCGCGCGCCCTCGCCCTGCATTTCGCCCGCCTCGAGCTCCGCCGCTGGACCGAGCAGGCGCCCCTCACCTTCGCGCGCCTCCTGCCGTTCTTTGTGGGCGGCGCCGCCGACGTGCAGCAGGCGCTGCTCAAGGCGCTCAGCAAGGAGCCCCTCTCGGCGGAGGCGCGCATCGACCCGCGCCTGCCGCAGTTTGAGCCCAACGAGCTCTACGCGCTCTGCTTCTCGCCGCGCGCGCAGGTGCGCGACCTCGGGCTGCGCCTGATCGCCGACTACCCCGAGCGCTTCCTCAACCCCGAGCGCCTCGCGCTGCTCGCCGAGAGCGGCGACCGCCGGGTGTGCGAGGGGGTCGCCCGCGCCCTCCACGCCGCCCTGCGCGCCCGCGAGGTGACGGCGGGGTGGCGCCCGCACGCGCAGAGCGTGGCGCCGCAGAGCGCGGTGGCCAAGCGCCAGGCGGAGGTGGTGGCGGCGCAGCCCCCGCTCGGCAAGCGCCCTGAGCAGGTGCGCGGTCGGCGCTTTGTGGGCGTCGGCGTGGTCGCGCAGGCGCCCGTGGACCCGGCGGGGGCGGCGTGGGCGGAGGAGTTCTTGCGCCGCACCGTGTTCCGCCTCTCCCCCGTGCACCCCGTCAAGGAGGACCTCGGGCGCCTCACGCCGTCCACGAGCGCCTGGCGCAACAAGGTGGCGCTCATCAAGGCGCTCCGCGACCTCGGCGTGCGCGACGAGGGCTTCGCGGCGCTCGTGGCGCCCATCTTTGAGGAGCTCGCGTCCTCCCGCGGCGCCGCTGAGCGCGGCGCGTGCCTCGTGGCGCTCGCCCGCCTCCGCGCGGCCCACCCCGCCCTCTCCTCCGCCTCGTCCCCCGTGACCCCCTCCGCGCCCCTGGGAGCTCGCTGAACTCATGAAGAGCCTGCACCTGCCTGTCCGCGGTCGAGTTGAGCGGCTCATCGCCTCCGACGACCACCTTTTCGCGCTCACCGCCCACGACGAGGGGGTCGCGCTCGGGCTCTATCGCCTCTCCTTGGCCGCCCTCACCCGAGGCGAGCGCGCGCCCTCGGAGGCGCTCGCCGCCCTCGCCGCGCCGAGCGGGCGCCCGCTGGCGTGGGCGGGGCTGGCGGGGGGGCGCGTGTGGGCCCTTGACGATGAGGGCGCCCTGAGCGCCGCCGCCGCCGACGCCGACGCGCTGGCGCCCGTGGGGGCGCTCGGCGGCCCCGTGGCGCTCGCCACGGCGCTCGATGACCGCCGCGTGGCGTGGGTGGACGCGGGGGGGGTGGCGCGCCTGTGGGATGGCGCGGCGGCGTCCGCGTGGGCGAGTCCGCTCGCGCCGCCTGGGGCGGGGGGCGACGAGGGCGACGAGGGCGACGAGGGCGACGAGGGCGACGAGGGCGACGAGGGCGCGCCGGTCGCTCGCGCTATCTCCTATGGGCGCGGCGCGCTCGCCGTGGGGCTCAGCTCGGGGGAGGTGCTCTTGTGGCCTGAGCGCGACGGCGCCTTTGAGGCCGCGCCGCTCCGCGTGGCGGCGCACGGCGGGGCGGTGACGGCGGTGGGGTTCGTGGAGGCGGAGGGCAGGCCCTACCTCCTGAGCTACGGCGAGGACCTCAAGCTCTGCCAGACGCGCCTCGATGACCTCGTGCCGATGCCGCGCGCGGCGGGGGGGAAGGGCCTGCACACGGAGCCGGTGTTCGCGCTCCTCAGCGGCCCCCTCGGGCGCTTCTACTCGGTGGGCGCCGACGGGGCGGTGAAGGTGTGGGCGGACGCGTTCTCCAACGCGCGCCCGGCGAGCCATGACGGGCTCGGCGCCCTGCGCGCCGCCTGCCTCGCGCGCCTCCCCGCCCGCGACGGCGACGGCGCGTGGCGCCTCGCGCCCGCCCTCGCGCTCGCCTCCGGCGACCTCATCACGCTCTCGCCGCTCGCGGAGGAGCCGGCGGAGGGCGACGAGGCGCGCCGCGGGCGCCTCGAGGCGGTCGCCGCGTCGTTCTCCACGGCGGAGGAGTGGGCGCGCTACCACCTCGCCCTCCATGACGAGGGGGAGCGGGCGGCGGCGCTGCGGGCGGTGGTGGGGTGGGGCGACGCGCCCGCCCTCGCGCACCTCGCCTGCGTGGCGCGCGAGGACTCCTCCAAGCCGCTCCGCGATGAGGCGATGGGGGCGCTGCTCGCCAGCGAGCACCCGCGGGCGCTCCCGGTGCTCGACGAGCTCCTCTCGTCGGTGTTCCCCGAGGTGGCGCTCGGCGCCCTCCGCGGGCTGCGCCGCGCCTTTGGGGTGGAGTCGCTGCACCCGATGACGCGCGCCCTCCTCACCGGCGGCGAGGGGGTGGCGTGCGCCGCCGTGGACGCGCTCGCGGAGCGCGCCCTCGACCGCGATGAGGCGGCGCTCGCGCAGCTCAAGGCGCAGCTCTCGCACCGCCTCGAGGGGGCGGCGGGCGCGGCGCGCGCGGCGCTCGAGCGCGTCGTGCCGGCGCCGGCGGGGGCGCTCCTCGGACTCAAGGCGGGGCACCAGGGGGTGCGCGTGGCGGCGATTCAGCGCCTCTATCGAGCGGAGCTCACGGGGCACCCCGAGGTGCAGGGCGCCCTGATGGCGCTCCGCGAGGACTCGGTGGAGGAGACGCGCGCGGCGGCGCTCTCGGCGACGCTGCTGGCGCGCCCCGCCCTCGCGGCGCTGCTGGCCGCCGGTGACGAGCCGCTGCGCGAGCAGCTCCGCCGCTTTGAGGCGCTCGACCTCGTGGGCGAGGAGCGCGAGCGGGCGCTCTCGGCGCCCCGCCCCACCCCGCCGGCGCCGGAGCGGGTGACGGCGGAGGACCGCCAGGCGCTCTTTGAGCTGTCGGCGTGCGCGCGGGCGGACGTGGCGATCTATGGGCCCGTGGCGCTCGCCTGCCTCGGCGACCTGCGGGCGCTGCCGCTGCTCTTGGCGCTCTCGCGTGAGGCGCGCGGCGACCTGCGCCTCCGCGCCACCCGCGGCCTGTGCGGCCTCGCCGCCGCCGGGGAGCGGCGGGCGCTCGCGCAGCTCACGCGCCTCTGTGAGGACGACGAGTCGGAGGTCCGCCTGGCGGCCTTCCGGGGGCTCGCGCCGCTCTTGGCGAGCGCGCCCGTGGCGTACGTGGACGTGGGGCTGTCGTCTCGCCACGCGGACGTGCGCCTCGCCGCCATCGCCGCGTGCCAGTCGCTCACGCTGCCCTCGGGGGACCCGGCGGCCTGGCGCGCCCTCGAGCGCGCGCTGCTCCGCCGCGACGACCTCGCCCTCGCCCGCGAGGCGCGCAAGGTGTATCTGCGCGACCTCGTGGGCGGCGACGCCGCCGCCACGCACCTGCTCTTGCTCAACGCCGTCCACGTGGAGGTGCGCCGCGCCACCCTGCATGACCTCATGGACGCCCTCAAGGCCGGGGGCGGGCTGGCGGGGGGGGCGCAGGCGGCGGCGCCGGGGGGGGGGCTGCGCGACCTCAAGGGCAAGAGCTTCTTGTTCACGGGCACCCTGAGCAAGATGAAGCGCGCGGACGCGGAGAAGAAGGTGGTCGCCCTCGGCGGCGTGAACGCCGGCGGGGTGACGGCGAGCCTCGACTACCTGGTGCTGGGCGATGAGGGCAAGGCGGGCTCTAAGCTCGACAAGGCGAAGTCGCTCGGCGTGCGCGTGCTCTCGGAGACGGAGTTTATGAATCTCGTGGGGGAGGCGTCGGGGGCGGCGGTGACGGGGGCGGCGGAGGCGGAGGCGGGCGCGGAGGCGGGGGCGGGCGCGGAGGCGGGGGCAGGGGAGGGCGCGGCGCCCGCGGACCCGTTCGCGTGGGTGTTCGCCCTCGCCGAGCGCCTGCTCGACGACCCCTCCGCCGAGCTGCGGGCGGAGGCGCGCCGAGCGCTCGTCGGGGAGGCGGAGGGCAAGGGGGCGCTCGGCGGGCCGCTCCGCCTGCGCGCGCTCGGGCTCCTGAGCGCGTCTCGCCACGAGGACGGCCGCCTCTACGCCGTGGACGCCGTGGACGGCTGCCCCGACGTGGCGGGGGCGGTGGCGCTGCTCAAGGGGCGCCTCGAGGACTCCTCGCGCGCGGTGTCGACGGCGGCGCTCAAGCGCGCCCTCAAGCTCGCCGACGAGGCGGCGGAGGAGGTGGTGGCCGCCGGCTTCGCCCACGCCGACGAGGGCGTGCGCTCCGCCGCCCTCGCCGCCGCCGCCGCCGCGCCCAAGCGCTCGGCGTGGCGCGCGCCGCTGCTGTGGGCCGCCCTCGAGGACGCCTCGGAGCGCGTGCGCGCGGAGGCGCTCTCGGCGCTCAACGCCGACGAGGCGGTGGAGGTGGCGGAGCGCCTGCTGGCGTCGGCGCACGAGGACGTGCGCGCGCGCGCCGCCCTCTGCCTCGCCCGCGCCGGCGACGCGCGCGCCCTCCCCGTGGCGCTCGCCGCGCTCGCCGCGCCCCGCCCCACCCTCGAGGAGGTCACGCGCGCGCAGGAGGCGCTCGGCGGGCCGCTCGGGCTGCTCGATGACGCGCAGTGGCGCCGGCAGGTGGTGGTGGCGCTCTCGGCGCAGCAGACCGCCTTCGCGCACGCCTCCGCCTCGGCGGGCGCGGTGAGCGGGGGCGCGGCGGCGGGGGCGTTCGCCTCCGCCACCGCCGTCGCCACGCAGTCGGTGTCGACGCTTGTGTCGGTGAGCGACCAGCTCGAGGGCGCGCACGCGCGCGCCGTCCGCCGCTGGCGCGATTCGGCGCTCGCCGGGCTGGCGGTGGCGCGCGAGGGGGCGTTCGTGGACGCCTTTGACGCCGTGTGGGCGCTCCGGGATCACGAGGACGGGGCGGTGGCGCAGGCGTCGTGGGCGCTCTGGCGTCACATCGCGCCGGCGAGCGCCGCGCCGCGCCTCGCTGAGCAGCTCAAGGACCCCGCGCGCGCCCCCGACGCCGCGTGGGCGCTGTCGCTGCTCGGGGACGCCCGCGGCGTGCACGCGCTGTCGGCGAGCGGCGCGGAGGCGCGCGTGGCGCTCGTGGCCGCCCTCTGCGCCGGCGACGAGGAGGTGAGCGCCCGCGAGCGCGCCCGCGCCGTGGCGCAGGGGGGCGCGGGGGCGACGCTGGCGCTCCACCTCGACCTCCTCGGGCTCCTGGCGCGGGGCGGCGAGGCGCCGGCGCTCACGGCGGGGCTGTCGAGCGCCGACCGCGCCACCCGCCGCCTGGCGGCCTCGTGGGTGGAGGCGGCGCACGGCGCCGAGGAGCTGATGGGCGCGTGGCGGCGCCACGTGGACGCCCGCCGCCCCGCCGAGGAGGCGGAGCGCGCGCGCCAGCACGCGGCGTTCAAGGCGGGGGCGCTCAAGGAGAAGCCCAAGGGCGCCGCGCCGCGCTGGCCCGAGGAGGCGCACTGGGCGCTCCTCGCGCGCCTCCTCGCGCACCCCGAGGCCCGCGCCCGCGCCCGCGCCGCGGCGCTCCTCGAGCGCCTGCCGTTGGACTCCGATTCCGCCAAGCTGTGGCTCGACGACCTCGACCACCTCAAGCGCCGCGACGGGGCGGCGGTGGAGGCGCTCGCGCCCGCCCCGCTCTCGCTCAGCCGCGATGACGCGCGCGCCCTCGCCTTTGGGGCCTACACGGGCCTGCTGAGCCTCTCGCGCGACGCCGATTCGCTGCGCGAGCTCGCGCGCCTCACCGACGTGGACCCCGTGGGCGCGCTGGCGCTCTTTAAGGTGAGTCTGCGCGCCGCGCCCCTGCGCGCCGCCGCCCGCGAGGCGCTCTTTGAGCGCCGCGAGGCGCTCGGGCTCTCGGAGCTCGGCCTCGCGGAGCAGCTCCTCGCGGCGGGGGTGAGCGACTGCGCGGAGGAGGGCGCGGCGCTCGTGGCGCGCCTCGACGCCGACGCCGCGCTCGCCCTCGTGCGCGTCCGCGACGACGCGGCGGCGCTCAAGGCCTACGAGGTGACGCTCTCGCTGCGCCCGGCGCTCGCCCTCGCCGCCTCGCGCGCCGCCCTGTCGTCCCCCAACGCCGGCCTCCGCGCCGCGGCGGTGGCGCGCCTGGTGCGCCTCACGCGCGCCCTCGCCGCCCTCGCCGCCGAGGCGGCGGGCGGGGGGGTGACGGCGGCGGTGGAGGCGGCGCGGGCGGCGCCGAGGGCCTCGCGCAAGGGGGACGCGGCGGCGGCGGCGCGCCTCAAGGCGCTCACGGGGGACGAGGGCGCCCGGCGCGGGCTCGACGCGCTCGACGTGCAGGCGCTCAACGCGCTCCTCGCCGCCGCCGACGGCGCGGCGGACGGGGCGCGCGCCCTCGCGCGCGGCGCGCTCCTTGAGACGCTCTCGCCCCCCCCCGGCGAGCGCCCGGCGTTCGCCGACGTGCAGCTCTTGATCGCGGAGGCGCTGGCGGCGGAGGGGGACGCGGCGGCGTTCGAGCCGCTGCGCGCGGCGCTGGCGCGCCCGGAGCGCGGCGCGGTGGAGCGCGCGGCGCGGGCCCTCGTGGCGCTCCGCGACCCCCGCGCCGCCGGGGCGCTGCTCGATCGCCTGCTCCATGACCCGGCGGGCACCCTCCCGCGCGAGGTGGCGTTTGAGGCGCTCGGCGGCCTCCGCGACGCCTCCTCGGTGGGGCGCCTGCTGGGGCTGATGGGCGACGAGCGCTTTGATGACGACGCGGTGGCGGCCTGCGCCCTCAAGGTGAGCGGCTTTGATGAGCCGCTCGACGAGGACGCCGCCTGGGAGGAGATGAGCGACCTCGCCCGCGAGGCGGAGCGCGCGCGCGGCTATCAGATGTCGTCCCTCGCCGCCCTGCTCTCCGCCTCGGCGCGCGCGGGGCGCTATGATGAGCTAGTGTACCACGAGGACCTCCTGAGCCGCGCCAAGGCGGCGCGCGAGGCGGAGCGCGTGTCCTCGCCGGAGCTCGAGGCGGCGCTCGTGGCGCTCTTCCGCCTGCCGCTCCACCACCGCACCGACGAGGCGCGCCGCCGCGCGGTGGAGGCCTACGCCTGGCGCGTGCGCCACCGCGGGGCGAGCGCGGAGCCGCTGGTCCCGCTCGCGCGCCACCGCGACGAGGAGACCCGCTGGGCCGCCGCGGAGGGCCTGGCCTTCGCCCGCCGCGCCGAGGGGCTCGACGTGCTGCTGCGGCTCGCCAAGGAGCCCAACGGCCACTACGAGTGGCGCCCGCGCGCCATCCGCGCCCTCGGCCTCTGCGCGGACCTGCGGGCGGTGCGGGCGCTCCTGCGGGTGTATGATGACGTGGAGGACTACCAGCGCGAGGTGGCGCTCGAGGCGCTCGGCTACATGAGCGCCTCGGAGGTGGCCGACGACATCCTCACCCGCCTGCTCGACGCGCTCTATGACGAGTCGTTCGCGCAGACGGCGGTGGCGGCGCTCAAGCACTTTAGGCACCCGCGCGGCTTTGAGGCGCTCCGCGACGCGCTCCGCGGCGACCGCCTCGCCTCGCACCTGCAGCGCGCGGCGGTGGAGTCGCTGCGGGCGGACTCCTCCGACGAGACGCTCGCGCTCTTTAGGTGGCTGGTGGAGGGCGCCGCCGGCGAGGACGGCCCCACGCGCCACCGCGACCGCGAGGCGCTGGTGGCGGCGTTCGTGGGGTGGCGCGAGGAGCTCAAGGGGCGCGGGGCGCCCTCGCTGGCGCCCGCGCGCGCGCTCTTCTCGCTCCCCCTCACCGGCGAGGACGAGTGGCGCGCGGCGGTGAAGGCGCTCGCGGCGGGGGGCGACCCCGCGCTGTGGCTCGACCTCTGCTTTGAGAGCCACGACCTCAGCCGCGCGCAGAAGGCTTCCACTAGGGATAGGGGGCGTTCTGGCCTCGGCAGCGCGTACAGGGATGCGGCGGCGCGCTTTGAGGGCAAGCTGCGCGCGCTCAGCCCCGCGCCGCTGCCGCTGCTGCTCGCCCGCCTCCCCGAGGCGGTGGAGCGCGCGCCGAGCGTGGCGGACATGACGCTCACGCTCATCGGGGCGCGGGCGGCGGCGCTGTCGGCGGAGGAGCGCGCGGCGCTGCTCGTGGTGACGCGCGAGGTGCGCGAGGGCTGGGCGGCGGCGCACGCCGCCACCCTCGGCGCGCCGGCGCGCGGGGCGGCGGCGAAGGACCTCGCGGCGCGCGCCGCGTCGTGGCGCCGCCTCGTGTGGCTGTGGGGGCGCGTCGAGGGCGGCGCCGACGAGATCTGGGGCGCGCTGCTCACCGAGGGGGCGCCCAGCGACCTCCACACGGAGGCGCTCCTCTCCCTCGACGCCGCCGCCGCGCGCGGCTGGCTCGCCCTCGACGCGCGCCTGCTGTCTTCGCCGGCGGCGCGCGCCCCCGCCAGCGCCGCGCTCCTCGCCCGCATGGCGGCGCGCGCGCCCGCCCTCGCCGCCGCCGCGGCGCGGGGCGCCGACCTGGTGTCTGCCACCGCCCTCGCCCGCGCCGACGGCGCCGCCGACGCCCTGCGCGCCGCGGCGCGCGCCGGCGACGCGCGCGCCCTAGACGCCCTGCGCCGCCGCGGCGACGCGGGGGTCTTCGTGGCGCTGCTCGCGGAGGCGCGCGCCCTGCCGGAGCGCGTGGCGCGCGACCTCATCGACGCGGCGGCGCTCCTCGGCGACGCGCGCGTGGAGGAGGCGCTCGTGTCGCTCGCCCAGTCCCACCCCGCCGAGGCGCTCCAGCGCGCCGCCTGGAGCGCGCGCCGCCGCTCCGCGCGCGCCCGCGCCGCCCACGCCGCCCCCGCCGCCCCCGAGGTCCGCGCATGACCACCACCGACGCAACGCCGCGCCCTGAGGGGGGCGCCCTCCGCCTCCGCTACGAGGGCGTGAGCTGCTACGAGACCACCGCGGAGGCGCAGCGCCTCTGCCTGTTCACCGACCTCCACCGCGCCGAGGGGGGCGCGCCGCCGCGCGCCGCCCTCACCCTCCGCCGCCCGCTCGCCGTCCGCGAGGGGCTGCGCGCGCTCCTAGAGCTCGCGGGGCTCCGCGCGAGCTACCAGCCCGCCGACGCCAACACGTACCAGACCTACGCCGCCTGGCGCCGCGGGCTCGACCCCATGATCACGCCGGTGGAGACGACGCGGGCGCTCTTCGCGTTCCTCGCCGAGCACGACCCGGCGGCGTGGGTGGGCTGCGACCCCACGGTGAGCCTCTCGCCGAGCGGGCTGCGCTTTGAGCTGCTCGAGCCCGAGGGGCGGCTCTACGGGGCGCTCACGCTCAAGCCGGAGGCGTACGAGGCGCAGCCGGGCTCCGCCGAGCGCCTGTGCGCGCAGGTGGAGGCGGGCGCGGCCCTCCGCGACGGGCTCGCGCGCCTGAACACCGCCACCCCCGTCACGCTGCTGCTCGGCGCCGACCCGGCGCAGGCGGCGGCCGGGTGCGCCGGCGAGGTGGAGAAGGCGCTCCCCGCGCCCCTCGCGTGGCAGCGCGGCTACACGCAGCTGCTCGCCGCCGCCACCCTCAGCCCCCGCCGCGTGCCGCTGAGCCGCATGGACCTCTACAACCTCCTGCAGCAGCTCCGCCTGCACGCCGACCCGCCCAAGGAGCGCTCGGGCATGCGCTTTGAGCTGGTGCCGGGGCGCGCCCCCGCCGTCACGCTCGAGCCGTGGGGCTGGCGCCTCACGGGCACCGGCGGCGCCTACCGCGGGCCGCGCGCGGAGCTGATCGGGGTGTGGGACCGCCGCGACCTGATGGTCTTTGACGCGCTCCTGCCCTACGCGCGGGGGGCGGAGGCGGTGATTCTGGGGGAGGCGCAGCCCACCTTCTGGGTGCTCGACTGCGGCGACTTCACCTTCACCCTCGCCGCCATGGGCTTCCGTCCCAACAACTGGTCGCGCGGGCTGCTGCTCGACGTGGCGCTCCCGCGCGCGCTCCCCGAGGCGCTCGACGCGCGCGCCCTCGCCGCCCTCAGCGCCCCGCGCACCCCCACCGCGCTCGCTGAGGCGCTCGGCGTGAGCCGCGAGGAGGCGCTCGGCGCGCTGCGGCGGCTGACGCAGGCGGGGCGCGCGCGCCCCGAGGTGACCCCGGGGGCGCTCGAGCCCTCATTCGAGGCGCGCGAGCTCTTTGTGGGCTTCACCCCCGAGGCGAGCCGCCACCGCGACGACCGCGAGGCGCTCGCCTACGCGCTGGTGGCGCAGGGGCGGGTGGCGCTCACGCGCTCAGAGCTGCCCACGGGCGAGGTGGAGGTGCAGGGGGCGGTCACCGAGCCCAAGGCGCCCCACATGGCCGCCGAGCCGAGCTACGCGCCGCAGTTCCAGCTCAAGGAGGGGGCGGGCATGAGGAAGGTGAGCTGCGACTGCGCGTGGATGAAGGACCGCGAGAAGCAGAAGCTCGGCCCCTGCGCCCACGCGCAGGCGCTGTGGCTGCGCTGCGCCCTCGACGACGCCGCCCGCGCCGCCGAGCTCGCCGCGCACCCGGAGCGCGTGGAGCGCGCGAGCAAGGTGTTCGTGCGCCGCGACGGCGACGTGGAGCGGAGTCGCGCGGTGACGCTGCGGAGCAGGCGGCTCGAGGAGACGTGGGAGGACACGGGGGCAGCGCCGCGCCGCTTCCACAGGGTCTTTAACACGGTGGCCGCCGCCCGCGCCGCCTACTTTCAGCGCGTCGCCGACCTCGCGCGCCGCGACTTTATGGATGCGAGTGTGTCGTCATGAGCGAGCGCGTCAAGCAGATGATCGAGCGGCTGAGCGAGAAGCTGAGCGGGGTGGAGCGCGAGGCGCTCGAGGCCAAGGCGGAGCTGTGGTCAGCGGTGGAGCAGGCCGGCGGCGCGCGCAGGTACGTGGAGGCGGAGCTCCGCCGCCGCGGCGTGTTCGTGGAGCGCCAGGACGTGCTCGCCATGGGCTTTGACGAGAAGAAGGCGTACGTGGAGCGCGTGGCGGCGGAGCAGGAGGTGCGCCGCCCGCTCCAGTCCAAGGTGTGGGCGGCCTACACCGCGCTGCACATCACGCACCTCGGCGAGGAGGTGTTCTGGCAGGGGGACGTGAGCGTCGACTTCTTTGACCCCGACCACCTCGCCGCCCGCCTAGAGCAGAAGGGGCTCCCGCCCCTAGAGCGCCCCGAGGACCTGTGCGAGGCGCTGGGGCTGACGCTCTCGGAGCTGCGCTGGCTGTGCTACCACCGGGAGGCGGCGACGTCGCTGCACTACCGCACCTTCGAGATCCCCAAGAAGACGGGCGGCGTGCGGCGCATCTGGGCGCCGCTGCCCAAGCTGAAGGCGGCGCAGGAGTGGGTGCTGAGGAGCATCGCGGAGCGGCTGGTGGTGCACGGGGCGGCGCACGGGTTCGTGGCGGGGCGCTCCATCTACAGCAACGCCCTCGAGCACCTCGACTCGCGGCTGGTGGTGAGCATGGACCTCGCGGACTTCTTCCCCAGCTTCACCTTCAAGCGCGTCAAGGGGATCTTCCGCCAGGCCGGCTACATGGACGGCATCGCCGCGCTGCTCGCCCTCCTCTGCACCGAGGCGCCGCGCGAGGTGACCGAGCACGAGGGTCAGCGCTACTACCTCGCGCTCGGCCCCCGCTGCCTGCCGCAGGGCTCCCCCGCGAGCCCCGCCCTCACCAACGCCGCCTGCCTCCGCCTCGACCGCCGCCTAGCGGGCTGGGCGGCCAAGGCGGGGTGGCGCTACACGCGCTACGCCGACGACCTGACCTTCAGCGTGCCGGCGAGCGCGGCGGAGGAGCCGAGCGTGTCGCAGCTCCTGGGGGTGGTGCACGCGATCGTGGCGGAGGAGGGGCTGGTGGTGCGCGACGACAAGACGCACGTGATGCGCCGCGGCGCGCGTCATCAGGTCACGGGGCTCGTGGTGAACGACGCCACGCCCCCCCGCCCCCCCCGCGAGCTCCGCCGCCGCGTTCGGGCGATGGTGCATAACGTGGCGTCGGGGCGGGGGCTGCGGGAGGGGGAGTCGTTGAGTCAGCTGGTGGGGTTTGTGGCGTATCTCCACATGTGTGATCCGGTGGAGGGGCGGCGGTTGATGGAGGTGCTGCGGGGGGCTTAATGCCATAAACTCTTGGATCTCGCTAATTGAGCTCTATATAAATTGATTTAATTCAAACTTAATTTAAAAAGAGTAAAAAAATGAAAAGATTAATAACGCTACTTATTTCGCTGATGATCGTATTTTCACAATCAAATTCGTTTGCAAACCCACTTCAGATTGTTGGCTTCTTGCTTAAACACAAGGGCAAAATCAAAGATATTGCAGGTGCCGCGTTATTCGTTCATCAAAGTCTCCCAGCAAAAGCGGAGGCATCAGGTACTCCAATGGGGGCATCGATGCTTATTTTGAACGATGCATTAAAGTCAAAAGACAAGTCAACCATCCTAGCAAATGAAAGGTATGCGGTAGAGAACTTAACAAATTATTTTATTCATGATGAAACTGAGAGTGAATTAAAAAGCGGCATATCTCTTTTGATTGGAATGTTTTATGAAGACCGCAATGAACATCTAATCGCATTTGAGTGGTACAAAAGGTCTTTAATGGTGAATATTAAAAGTGGGTTTTTTCAAAGTTATTCAAAAAGCCATCTCGCCATAAAGTCTGCCTCAGCTCAAAAAATATGTCTCAATGAGAAGATAGAGCTAGCAGATCGATTCAAGAGTTGCGCAATTTTCTACTCATACAACGCGTTGTCGGAAAATGCTAAATCGTCACACATTGAAAGTTTGGAGCGTTGCGTAGTTCTAAAAAATTTAGACGAGTGCGCTCATCATGGAACACGAATTGTATCATCGCTAGTGCAAAAGACTGAAGATAAAGAAAGTAATAAAATTGAAACAATATTCAATAATGACAATAAAGTTATATTGGTCGCAACTCTTTATGCATTTTTACCATATCAACGCATGATAGACGCACAGTTAAATTGGGAAAACCTGTCTAATAGTGAAATAGTCCAGTTTTATTGGATGTCAGTTGCGCTTGAGGCCTTGGATGAAACAGATCAAGCAAAAAAATCATATATTAAGCTATGTTCTCTAAATAGCAGGCAAGGTGAATTTAATCATAGAATTAAAAGATCATGCGAAGTTTTATCCAAGGAACCCTTTTGGTCCAATCTTAGTCATGAAGAAAAAACCATCTTTGTACTACATGCATGCCTAAAACACCAGATGCCAAATATGTGTATACGATCCGCCATTGAACCTAGTTTAATCCCTTCGAACATGCTTTCTAATTTCATCGAAACCATTTCAAGTGGGTATGTTAAAGGTGGTGGAAAAGAGTATTATGTTGCTTATTTATTATTATTTAGAGAGCGGTTGGATATGTTTACAAGGATAAGCAGCATGCAAATATCCACAAGAGGCTTAAATGGCGAAAAGTGGGATTTGATTGGAAGTCCTGAGTTCTTTATGAAGATAGTTGACTCAAGTGGGAGTGTAATTTTTGACTTTGAGTTGAATGCCAATAGGAGTGACGACATTTATTTTTATATTGATACGCCGAGTGTTGATTTCTATCGGAACGCTTTACCCACAAGCACCCAACACTCAAAGATGTCGCGTATAGTTATTTACGAAAAGGACGCTAGTGGAATAGATGTTGTACTTGATCAGTATATTGATTTGACGACTACATACACGGTTCAAAACTCCGTTGTATCTGGATTAACTTTGTCACCGATTTATCTCTCAGGCGATGATTTGCCATTCAATAAAATGATTTCTGATTTAAAAAAATAAAAACACATCTTGACTAATCCCCAGCATTTTATCCTAGCACGAACCTATCTCCTCCCTCGGCGCGCACCCCGCCCGCGGCGCCGGGGCCTCTAGGTCGATCAGGTCCTCAGCGCACAGCTCAGACC
>VGTA01000017.1 GCA_016874875.1 Deltaproteobacteria bacterium
CTGCGCCCACCTCCTCGCGCTCCCCCCCGACGCCCCCGACGCCCACCTCCTCGCCCAGACCCTCACCCTCCTCCTCACCACCGCCCTCCTCTGGATCACCAACGCCCAGAACGCCCCCCGCGACCGCCTCGCGACCGCGCCGCCCACGGGGGGCGCGGCGGTGGCGGCGGTGGCGCTGGCGCTGGGGGGGGTGGTCCTCGGCAGCGAGCTCGACAACGCCCTCCGCGCCGCCAGCGACCTCCCCCCGCCCCCCGCCCCCTCCCCGGAGGCGCTCGCCGAGGGCGCCGCCTGGCGCGCGGCCCTCTCCTCGCCGCTCGGGCTCACGCTCACGGGACTCCTCTTGCCGGTCACGGAGGCGTGGGTGTTCTTTCAGGTGTTCCAGCGCAACCTCGCCGGGGGGGGGCGGGCGGCGGGGGGGCACGGGGAGGGGGGGCGCGTCCTGCTCACCGCCCTCGCCCTCACCCTCTGCTCGTGGCGCCTCGCCCCCAACGCCCTCCTCGCCAACGCCGCCGCCGCCTGGCTCTTTGAGCGCACCCGCAGCCCCGCCGCCGGCGCCGTGGGGCTGGTGGCGTGGCAGGGGGTGGGGCTGTGGGTGAGCGCGGGCGGCGGCTTCGGCGTGGAGGGGTTTGATGACCTCCGCGCGCCCTGGCAGCCGCTCTGGTTCGACCTGCTCGGCGTCGCCCTCCTCGCGGCGGGCTGGCGCCTCGGGGAGCGGGCCGCGGTGGGCGGGGGGGGGCGGTGAGCCGCGCCGTCGGGCTCGCCGCGCTCCTCTATGGCGTGAGCGTGCTGCTCTCGCGCGTGATCGGTCTGGTGCGCGAGGGGGTGATCGGGCGCGTCTTGGGCGACAGCGCGGAGGCGGATGTGTATTGGGTGGCGTTTATCCTTCCCGATTTTCTTAACTATCTGCTCGCGGGGGGCGCCCTGTCGCTGGTGATGATTCCGCTCTTGCAGGCGGCGGCGCGCAGGGGGGCTGAGGGGGCTGAGGGGGCTGAGGGGGGCGCGCGCGCTGAGGAGTGGGCGTGCTTCTGGCGGATCTGCGCCCCCGTCACCCTCCTCGCCGTCGCCCTCACGGCGCTCGCCTGGCTCGCCGCCCACCGCCTCAGCCCCCTCCTCGCCCCCGGCTTTGACCCCGAGCAGCGCGCCCACCTCACCCACCTCACCCGCGTCCTCCTGCCCGCGCAGGTCTTCCACGTGTGCGGCGCCGCCCTCAGCGCCAAGCTCCAGGCCCACGACCGGCACCTCGCCCCCGCCCTCGCCCCCCTCGTCTACGCTGGCTGCGTCACCCTCGCGGGGCTGCTGCTCGGCGCGCGCCTCGGGGCGGAGGCGTTCGCGTGGGGGGTGCTGCTCGGCGCCGCCCTCGGCTCCTTTGGCTGCCCCCTCGCGGCGCTGCTGCGGGAGGGCGCGGGGGGGCGGCTGCGCCTCGCCCCCCGCTGGGAGCCGGGGCACCCCGAGGCGCGCGCCTACCTCCTGCGCGCCCTCCCGGTCATGCTCGGCTTCTCGGTGGTGGCGCTCGACGAGCTCCTCGTCAAGCGCCTCGGCACCTCGCTCGAGCAGGGCGCCGTGGCGCAGCTGCACTACGCGCGCACCCTCATGCGCCTCCCCATGGCCGCCTTTGGGCTCGCCGTGGGGCTCGCCGCCTTCCCCACGCTGTCGCGGCTCTGCGCGCAGGGGGCGCGCGCGGAGGCGTGGGCGCTCCTGCGGCGCTCCCTTGAGGCGGTGGTGCTGCTCGCGGCGCTCTCGCAGGTGGCGCTCAGCGCCGCCGGCGCCGAGCTCGCCGCGCTGGTGTGGGGGCGCGCGCGCCTCAGCGACCCCGCCCTCCTCGCCATCGGCGAGTACTGCGCGGGGCTCAGCTTGGGGCTGTGGGCGTGGGCGGCGCAGGGGCTGGTGGCGCGCGGCTTCTACGCGCAGGGCAAGACGTGGCTCCCCACCGCCCTCGGCTCCGCCGTCACCCTCGCGGCCCTCCCCCTCTACGCCTACGCGGCCGGGCGCGGCGCCCTCGCCCTCACCCACGCCTCCTCCGCCGCCATCTCGGCGTATGTGCTGGCGCTGTGGGTGTGGGTGGGGCGCGACCTCGCCGCCGACCGCCCAGGGGAGGGCGCCCGCCGCGCCCTCGCCGCCGCCGCCGCCCTCGCCTGGCGCGCGGCGCTGGTGGGGGCGGCGGGGGCGGCGGGGGCGGCGGCGGCGGCGCGCCTCGCGGCGGCGTGGGGCGGACTCGCCCTCGACGCGCCCCTCGCCGCGCCCCTCGCCGCGCCCCTCGCCGCGCCCCTCGCCGCGCCCCTCGGGGGAGCGGGGGCCTGGGGACTCGCCCTCGCCGCCGCCCTCAAGGGGGGCGCCGCCCTCGCCGCCGCCCTCGCCGCCGCCGCCGCCTGCCGCTTCCCCGGGCTCGCCCCCCTCGCCGCCCGCCTGCGCCGCCGCGCCGCGCCCGCCTAGCCCGCCTAGCCCGCCTAGCCCGCGCCGCGCCGCCCTTGTCTTTTCAAGGCTTTTGTGTATCATGCGCGCTCACGCCCGCAACGAGTCTGCGCCCCCGCGCCGCCCGCCCGCGCGGCGCCCCGCGCCCACAGGCGGCGCAGAGACCCCGATGAGCGGCGGAGGTGTGCGCGTGAGCGTGACGAGCGAGCAGAGCAGAGCGGCGAGCCCACAGGGGCGCGGCGCCGCGGCCTTCTATGACGTGGACGGGACCCTCATGGACGCCAACGTCCTCCACGCCTACGCCTACTACGCCCTGAGCGTCCCCTCCCTGAGCGACAAGCTCGGGCGCGTGCTCAAGCTCGGCGCGTCGCTGCCGCTCTACGCGTGGGCGGACCGGCGCGGGCGCAAGTACTTTAACGACATGTTCTATCAGAGCTACGCGGGCATCTCGGAGGACCGCCTCGTGTGCGTGGGGGAGGAGCTGTTCCGCACGCTCCTGCGCGCGCGCGTCTACGGCGACATGGTGTCGCTCATGCGCCAGTCGCGGCGCGAGGGGCTCCGGCAGGTGCTCGTGACCGGCGCCCTCGACACCATCACCCGCCCCCTCGCCGCACACCTCGAGGTGGACGACTGGGCGGCGAATCGCCTTGAGATCAACGCGGCGGGCGAGGCGACGGGCAACCTGCTCCCCCCCGTCCTCGCCGGCCCCGAGAAGGCGTCGTGGATTCGCGCCTACGCCGACGCCCACGACCTCGACCTGAGCCGCTGTCACGCCTACGCCGACAGCGCCAGCGACATCCCCATGCTCTGCGCGGTGGGGCACCCCGTGGCGGTGAACCCCGACGCGCAGCTCAAGGCCACCGCCGACGCCCACGGCTGGCCCATCCTGTGGGCCAAGTAGCCCGTCGACATCGAGAAAGCGACCCCCCATGGCGATCTTTAGACCCACGCCCACCATCAGCCGCGACCAGAACATCGAGATCATCGACCGCCACAGCGGCCCCCGCGTGGCGTTCTATGGGACGCGCTTCCGAGAGCTGTCGCTGCCCGTGGGGACGCGCGTCATCTACCCCAACCCGCCCATGGAGCCCCTGCGCGACGTGCGCGTCGCCATCCGCCACGCCCTGAGCCACCCCCACGAGATGGAGCCGCTGTTCGCGCTCCTCAAGCCGGGCATGAAGCTCACCATCGCCATCGACGACATCTCGCTGCCCCTCCCGCCGATGGTGAAGCCCGACGTGCGCGAGCTGATCCTCACGGAGATCCTCAAGCAGTGCGCGGAGTACGGCGTGGAGGACATCCACATGATCATCGCCGTGTGCCTGCACAGGCGCATGACGGGCCCCGAGATCAAGGCGATCGTGGGCGACAAGATCTACCGCGAGTACTACCCCGCCCGCCTCTACAACCACGACGCCGAGGACCCCGACAACATCGTGGAGCTCGGCACCACCGAGGACGGGCAGCACACGGTGCGCCTCAACCGCCGCGCCGTGGAGAGCGACCTGCTCATCTATGTGAACGTGAACCTCGTGCCGATGGACGGCGGGCACAAGAGCGTGACGGTGGGGCTGTGCGACTACAAGAGCGTCAGCGAGCACCACAACACCAAGACCATGCACAAGTGCCACAGCTACATGGACCCGCGGCACGACAAGTCCAAGCTCGCGCGCACCGTGGACGTGATGGGCGAGCTCGTGGACAAGAAGCTCAAGGTGTTCCACATCGAGACGGCGCTCAACAACCGCATGTTCGGCGGCCCCCTCGGCTTCCTCAACCGCCCCGAGCGCTCCTGGTCCGCCTTTGACTGGGCCAAGCTCCGCGCCTCCAACGCCGCCCTCGAGCGCATGCCGGAGTCGGCGCGCCGCGCGGTGTTTGAGAAGGTGGAGGCGCCGTATGGGGTGATCGCGGTCCACGCGGGCAAGACCGCGCCCACGCACAAGAAGATCCTCGAGGCGAACTTTAGGCAGTACAGCGTGCCCGTCAAGGGGCAGGCGGACGTGCTGGTGAGCGGGATCCCCTTCATCTCGCCCTACAACGTCAACTCGATCCTCAACCCGCTGCTCGTGCAGGTGATGGCGCTCGGGTACCTCTTTAACTTTTATCGCAACATGCCCCTCGTGAAGAAGGGCGGGGTGCTGATCATCACGCACCCCTGCCACGAGGACTTTAACCGCGAGCACCACCCCTCCTACGTGGAGTTCTACCACCGCATCCTGAGCGTGAGCACCTTCAGCCCCGACATCACGCAGTTCGAGCACGAGTTCGTCAACAACCCCGACTACATCCACATGTACCGCAAGGGGCACGCCTACCACCCCGTCCACCCGTTCTACATGTGGTACTGGGGCGACGCGGGGCGCGCGCACGTGGGGAAGGTCATCGTGGTGGGCGCGGAGCACCCGCGCGTGCCCACGCACCTCGGCTGGGAGAACGCGCGCAGCCTCGACGAGGCGCTCGAGATGGCGCAGGGCTTCTTGGGCAAGAGCAGCCCCGAGGTCACGCTCTGCCACGCGCCCCCGATCCTGATCACCGACATGGAGGCCTGAGATGAAGGGCTCGATGATCACGCAGCCCCTCAGCGCCTCCCCCGAGCTCCCGCTCAGCGTCCGCGCGCAGCTCGCCGGCCGGCACATCCTGCTCACCGGCATCACCGGCTTCGTGGGCAAGGTGCTCTTCACCCTGATCGCCGCCGTCGCCCCCGAGGTGCGGCGCGTGAGCGTGCTGATTCGCCCCGGCAAGGGGCACAGGGACGCCGCCGCGCGCTTCCGCGCCGAGGTGATGACCTCTGAGCCCTTTGAGGCGCTCCGCGCCCGCCTCGGCGCTGAGGCGTTTGAGGCGTGGGTGGCGGCGCGCGTGAATCCCGTCACCGGCGACATCACGCAGGAGCGCATGGGCCTCAGCGCCGCCGACTACGACGAGCTCACCCACGGCGACGCCCTCGACCTGATTCTGCACTGCGCCGGCAACGTCAACTTTGACCCGCCGCTCGACGAGGCGCTCGAGGTCAACACCCTCGGCGTCACCCACAAGCTCGAGCTCGCGCGCGACGCCGGCTGCCCCCTCGTCCACATGAGCACCTGCTTCGTGGTGGGCGAGCGGAGCGGCCCCGTGCCCGAGACCGGCGAGGTGGTGGACTACACCCCCAAGGGCGTGCCCTCCTTTAGCGCCGAGCGCGAGGTGCTCGACGCCGTGGACGCCATCGCCCGCTGGCGCCGCGAGGCGGACTCGCAGGTGATGCAGGAGGCGTTTCGCCAGGAGGCGGTGAGCGCGCTCCGCAAGCGCGACCTCGACTCGGAGCACGAGGGGCACCTCGCCCAAGAGCTCCGCGCCGCCCGCCGCCGCTGGCTCAACGACCGCCTCCGCGACGAGGGCATGGACCGCGCCAAGCGCTGGGGCTGGACCAACACCTACACCTACACCAAGAGCCTCGGCGAGCAGCTCACCGTGTCGCGCGCTCAGGGCTACGGCGTGCCGGTGGCGATCGTGCGCCCCGCCATCGTGGAGAGCGCCCACAGCTTCCCCTTCCCGGGCTGGAACGAGGGCGTCAACACCTGCGCGCCCATCGTGTACCTCTACTGGAAGGGCCAGCGCTTCACGCCGAGCAACCCCGACAACATCCTCGACGTGATCCCCGTGGACTGGGTGTGCCAGGGCACGCTCCTGGCGGCGGCGGAGCTGCTAGAGGGGCGCTCGCGCGGGGTGTATCAGCTCTCCACAGGGGAGGCCAACCCCCTCACCATGCGCCGCGCCATCGAGCTCACCAACCTCGCGTGGCGCGCGCGCTACGACCGCGATTTTAGCTTCTTTGAGCGCCACCTGATGCGCAACCTCGACACGGTGGCGGTGTCCAAGAGCCTCTACGAGCGCGCCGGGGCGCCGGCGGCGCAGCGGGTGGCGCGGGGGGTGCAGGGGCTGCTCAAGGCGCTCCCGGCGCCGGCGCGCGCGCTCCTCAGGCCCGCGGAGCAGGGCGCCAAGGCGCTTGAGCGCGCGGCGGGCATGGCCGACAAGATCTTTGGGATCTTCGCCCCCTTCATCCTCGAGAACAACCCCAAGTTCTCCGCCGCCCACACGCAGGCGGCGGCGGCGCGCCTGGTGCCCGAGGAGCGGGAGGCGCTCGGCTTCCCGCTCGCGTCCCTCGACTGGCGGCACTACTGGATGCAGGTGCACATGGAGGGGCTCCAGCGCTGGGTCTTTGGGGAGCTCGACGAGCGCGTCAAGCGCGTGCGCGCGGCGCCGCGCGCGGGCGACCTCGTGGCGCTCCTCCGCAACGCCTGCGTGGAGCACGAGCACGAGCGCGCGCTGCAGCTCTTTGGGGAGGGCGGCGTGGAGGTCACCTACACGTACGGCGACCTCTGGCGCGGGGCGCTGGCGGTGGCGGGGGGGCTGCGCGCGGCGGGGGTGCGGCGCGGGGACGCGGTGGTGCTGCTGAGCCCCAACGAGCCCGCCTGGCCGATGGCGTACCTGGGGGGGCTGCTCGCGGACGCCACGGTGGTGCCCGCTGACCCTGAGCTGGCGGGGGCGGAGCTGGGGCGCATCGTGCGCAAGTCGGAGGCGGCGGCGGTGCTGGCGCACGAGGAGCACCTCCCCTCGCTCGCCTCGCTCGAGTGCGAGGCGTGGGCGGCGGGGCGGGCGGCGGAGGGGCGCGCGCTCGCGCTCCTCACGCTCGGCGAGGCGTTCGCCGCCGCCCCCCTGCGCGACGAGGAGGTGTCGCGGCGCGACCGCTCCGCCGAGCTCGCGAGCCTGCTGTTCACCAGCGGCACCACCGGCGACCCCAAGGGGGTGATGCTCACGCACGCCAACTTCTGCGCGCTGCTGTCGAGTCTCCACGGGGTGTTCTCGGTGAGCCGCCGCGACCGCTTCCTCTCCGTGCTGCCCCTGTTCCACACCTTTGAGTTCTCGGCGGGCTTCCTGTTGCCCATGAGCGTGGGGGCGCGCGTCACCTACCTCACCGCGCTCGACGGCGCCACGCTGCGGGCGGCGATGAGGGCGGTGCGCCCCACGGGCATCATCGGGATCCCGGCGCTGTGGGACGTGCTTCAGAAGCGCATCGAGTCGCAGGTCAAGGACAAGGGCGAGGCGGCGTCGCTGCTCTTTAAGCTGAGCGTCAAGGCCAACCGCGCCCTCCGCGCCAAGGGGCTCAACGCCGGGCCGCTGCTCTTTGGGCAGGTCCACGAGAGCCTCGGCGGCAGCGTGCGCTACCTGATCAGCGGCGGGGCGGCGCTGAGCGAGTCCACGCTCGAGGTGTTTGAGGGGCTCGGCTTTGAGCTCCTTGAGGGCTACGGGCTCACGGAGGCCGCCCCCGTGCTCGCCGTCCGCCGCCCCAAGAGCCGCCGCGGGGCGGGGACGGTGGGGCGCCCGGTGCCGGGGGTGGAGCTCAAGATCAAGGACCCGGACGCGAGCGGCGTGGGCGAGGTGCTCGCGCGCGGCGATAACGTGATGGTGGGCTACCTCAACGACCCCGAGGGGAGCGCGCGCGCCCTGCGCGGCGGCTGGCTTCACACGGGGGACCTCGGGGCGCTCAACGCGCGCGGCGAGCTGACGCTGTCGGGGCGCTCTAAGGAGCTCATCGTCACGTCGAGCGGCAAGAACGTGTACCCCGATGACCTCGAGCCCATTTTCGCCGCCCACGAGCACATCGAGGAGCTGGCCATCGTGGGGATTCCCGACCCGCAGGGGGACGAGCGCGTGGCGGCGCTGGTCGTGCTCAAGGCGGGGGCGCCGGAGGAGGCGCAGCGCGAGGTGCGGGCGCACATCTCCACCATCAACGCCCTGCGCCCCGACCACCAGCGCCTCCGCACCTTCCGCTTCTGGCCCGAGCCCCTCCCGCGCACGCCCACGCGCAAGGTGCGCCGCGCGGAGGTGCGCGCGGAGCTGCTGCGCCTGCTCGAGATCGGGCGCGCGGCGCGGCGGGCGGAGCAGGAGGGGGCGTCGGCGCACGAGCCGGCGTGGCTCTACTCGGGGCTGGCGGGGCTGTGCGGGGTGGAGCTGCTCGAGGTGCAGCCCGACAGCCACCTCACCACCGACCTGGGGCTGTCGTCGCTGCAGCTGGTGGAGCTGCGCCTGCTCATCGAGGAGTCCCTCGGGCGGGCGGTGGACGGGGCGCGCGTGGCGCGCGCGGAGCGCGTGCGGGACCTCGCGGCGCTCGCCCTTGAGCGGGGGGGGGCGCAGGGCGAGGAGGCGCCCGCTGAGGAGGCGCGCCCGCTCTGGCGCGACCTGCCGGAGCCCGTGCGCGCCGCCGGGCGCGCGCTGATCGACGCGGGGCGCCACGTGGCGTTCAGTCAGCTCTTTCAGCTCGACGTCCGCGGTCAAGAGAATCTGCCGCTCAACCAGCAGGTGATCGTGATCTCGAATCACTCGAGTCACCTCGACATCGGGCTGATCAAGGAGGCGCTCGGGCCGCTCGGGGCGGGGGTGGGGGTGCTCGCCGCGCAGGACTACTTCTTTGACACGGAGTACAAGGAGGCGCTGCTGTCGCAGTTCACGCGCCTGATTCCTGTGGACCGCGGCGCGCCGCTCGAGCGGAGCATGCGGGAGGCGGAGGAGGCGGTCGCGCGCGGCTGGAGCGTGCTCATTTATCCGGAGGGGACCCGCTCGCCCACGGGGGAGCTCCAGGAGTTTAAGGCGGGGGTGGGGTACCTTCAGCACAAGACGGGGCTGCCCGTCTTGCCCCTCTACCTGAGCGGCACGCACAAGGCGATGCCGAAGGGCGGCGGGCTGCCGCGCTTTGGGCGCAGGCTCTCGGCGCGGGTGGGGCGCCTGGTGACGGCGGAGGTGCTGGCGGCGCGCTGCGAGGGCAAGCGCCGCCACGAGGTCTATCAGGAGATCACCGACGCCTGCTATGAGGCGGTGGTGGCGCTCCGCGACGGTAAGCCCTACCCCTGGGAGGTGCCGCCGGGGGCGCCCGCGGAGGAGGACGCGGGGGTCACGCCGCTCTTTGAGCACCTCGAGGCCCGCTTCTCGCCCACGCACGTCAAGTCGCCGATCACGTGGTACTTCAGCCTCGGGGAGGGCTCGGATGACAAGTGGACGCTGTCGGTGACGGGGGAGGCGGTGCGTTTTTATCCGGGGAAGCCCCAGGGGGGGGCGCAGGCGGACTGTGTGCTCAAGACAGACATGCGGACCTTTGAGCGCATGGTGCGCGAGGGCTACGTGCCGAGCATGGCGGAGTTCGCCTCGGGGAAGGTGAAGACCAACAACCCTCAGCACCTGTTCGCCTTTAAGTCGATCTTTAGCCTCTGAGCGGCCACGCCGCCCCTGCCTCAGCCCCTGCCTCAGCCCCTGTCTCAGCCCCTGTCTCTTTAGGAGGATCACGCGTGACGCGCTCACACCACACCGCACACGCCCCCGAGGCGGAGGAGAGCGCCAAGGGCGCTCAGGGGGGGGATTCCGCGCCCGCGCGGCGCCCCGCGCGCGCCAAGGGCGCTCAGGGCGCCAAGGGCGCTGATGACCCCAAGGGCGCTGATGACCCCAAGGGGGGGGCGGAGGGGGCGACGCCCACGCCGGCGCGGCGCCCCGCGCGCGCCAAGGGCGCTCAGGGCGCTCAGGGCGCTCAGGGCGCTCAGGGCGCTCAGGGCGCTCAGGGCGCTCAGGGCGCTCAGGGCGCTCAGGGCGCTCAGGGCGCTCAGGGCGCTCAGGGCGCTCAGGGCGCTCAGGGCGCGGCGCCGGCGCCGCTGGCGCTCGTGACGGGGGGGAACGGGTTCCTCGGGCGCCACCTGTGCGCGGAGCTCCTGCGGCGGGGCTGGCGGGTGCGGAGTCTGCACCGCGGCGACGCGCCCGCGCTCGCGGCGCTGGGGGTGGAGCAGGCGCGCGGGGACGTGCGCCGCCTCTCGGATTTTGAGCAGGCGGCGGCGGGGGCGAGCGCGGTCTATCACCTCGCGGGGCGCGTGAGCCGCTCGCCGGAGGAGGCGGGGGAGATGTATGCGCTGCACGTGCAGGGGACGCGTCATTTCGTGAGCGTGGTGGAGCGCCTCGGGGTGGAGCGCGCGCTCTACTTGAGCACGAGCGGGGTGGTGGGGGTGAGCGAGGGGCCCTCGCTCGCCACGGAGGAGAGTCCGCTCGCGTGGCCGCTGATTCGCGCCTGGCCCTACTATGAGTCCAAGGCGTTCGCTGAGGAGGAGGTGCGCCGCGCCGTGGGGCGCGGGGCGCCGATCCGCGTGGCGCGCCCGTCGCTCCTCCTCGGGCCCGGGGACCCGACGGGGGCGAGCCACGACGACGTGCTGCGCTTCTTGAGCGGCGACGTGCGCGCCGCCCTGCCCGGGGGGCTCAGTTTCGTGGACGCGCGCGACGTGGCGTCCTTCCTGCCCACGCTCGTCGAGCGCGGGGAGGTGGGGGTGGGGTACCTGCTGGGGGCCGAGAATCTCACGATCCGCGCTTTCCTCAGCCAGCTCGCCGGGCTCACGGGGGTGGCGGCGCCCGCCCTCGACCTCCCCGCGGGGCTCGCGGCGCGCGCGGAGGGGCCGCTCAAGTGGCTCACGCAGCGCAAGGCGCTCGGGGGCCTCAGCCCTCAGACCTTTGAGATGGGGCGCCGCTTCTGGTACGTGAGCAGCGACCGCGCCCGCGCGCTGGGGTTCGCGCCCCGCCCGGGGGGGCGGACTCTCGCGGACGCCCTCGGTGACCTCAAGGGGCGCGGGTTCTATTGAGGCGGCGGGGCGGGGCGCGCGGGCGCTAGGCGGCTCGCGGGAGGGCGCGCGGGAGGGCGCGCGGGAGGGCTAGAGGTAGTCCTCCTCGTCCTCGTCCTCCTCGTCATCGTCGCCGTCGCCGTCGTCGGCCTTGTCGTAGCCGTCGCCGAAGCCGTCGTTGTACTCGTCGTCGCGGAAGGCGCCCTCGTCGTCGTCGCTGTCGTTGGAGTACGAGCCGTACTCGTCTGAGCTGTCGTCGTCGCTGTAGTCGTCGTCGTCGTCGTCGTCGCTATAGTCGTCGTTCTCGAAGTGCTCATCGTTGATGTGCTCCCCGTCGAGGTCGCCGAGGTCATCGGCGTCCTCGTCGCCCTCCTCGTCGGCGTCCTCGCCATACCCGTCGTCCTCGGCGACCTCATCGTCGTCCTCACCAAAGGCGAGAAGGGGGTCGAACGAGGCCTGTGCCTCGAGCAGCTCGATCAGCATAGCGCGCTCCTCTGATATGCGCATGAAGGTCTGTGGTGGAGCGGCGCGCTGAGGCGCGCCGCGGTGTGATAAGAGGCTGTAAAAAGGAGAAAGTCACGCCCGCGGTCAAGGCGAAAGTGAAGCGCCGCGCGAGAAAGGCTGCGAGAAATGCTGCGGGCGCCCCAAACGCTCACGCGGGGGGGGGCGCGCGGGGGGGCTACCGATAGAGCAGGTAGGGGGCGCGCTCCTCGCGGAAGCGCGCCGCCTCACCCCCCCAGGCGCGCCAGAGGGCGTCCACGTCGCCCCCCGCGTCGATCACCTCGCGCCCCTCGGGCCCCCCCAAGAGCAGGTCGATGGCGAGCTGGTCGGTGACGTACTCGTAGGCCTGCGTGCGCCACGCCAGGGCGTCGCCGCAGAGGCGGCGGACGGCGGCGAGGAGGTGCAGGCCCACGCGCAGCGGCTCGAGGGCGTGGGGGTCGGTGACGTGCTGCTCCACGCCGCCGATGGTCCGGTGCGCCCACTTGTGCGCGGTGGGCTTAAAGTAGATGGGGCGGAACGACACCCCCGCGAGCCCCACGGCGCTCAGGGCGCCGGCGAGGGCGAAGGGGTCGATGAAGCCGGCGCCCACCCACTCAAAGGGCTTGGTGGTGCCGCGCCCCTCGCTCAGCTCCGTGCCCTCCACGAGGCAGGCGCCCGGGTAGAGCATCATCGCCTCAAAGCTCGGCATGTTGGGGCTCGGAATCACCCACCGCTGCCCTGTCTCGTGCAGGAGCTCCGCGCGGCGCCAGCCCTCCACCGCCACCACCTCCACGCGCGCGCCGAAGCCCTCGCGGTCGTTGAGCAGGCGCACCACCTCGCCGAGCGTGAGCCCGTGGCGCGTGGGGAGGGGCCACAGGCCCACGAAGCTCAGGTGGTCGCGGCGGGTGAGGCGCCCCTCGATCACCTCGCCGCCGAGGGGGTTGGGGCGGTCGAGGATGAGGACGCGCGTGCCCGTGCGCGCGCACACCTGCGCGCAGAGCGCCGCGGTGTAGATGTAGGTGTAGTAGCGCGCGCCGATGTCCTGTAGGTCGATGACGAGGGTGTGGACGCCGGCGAGGTGCTCGGGGCGGGGGGCGAGCTGCTCGGGGCGGTGCCCGTAGAGGGACGTGACCGGCGCGCCGGTGTGGCGCTCGCGCGGCTCGCTGGCGGCCGCCAGCCCCTCCTCCACGGGCTCCATGTCCTGCGCGGTGGCCCACAGCCCGTGCTCGGGGCCAAAGCAGCGCACCACGTTGAGCCGCGCGGCGGCGGCGAGCTCGGTGAGGTGGCGGTAGCGCGAGTCGACGCTGGCGGCGTGGCACAGGAGCGCGATGGGCTCATCGCCCACAAAGGCGCGGGGGTCCTCGGCGAACCGGTCGAGGCCGAGGCGGACGCGAGGCGCAGGCGCGCCACCCGCCGGCCCCCTCACGGCCGCGCCCCCGGCCCCTGCGCGCCGCCCGCCTCGCCCTCGAGCTCGGGCATCGGGCGCCCAGAGTACTTTGACACCATCACGTCTAGGTTCTGCGCCAGGGAGCCGGTCACGCCGTTGTCGGGGACGCTGTAGGTGAACCAGTAGTTGAGGTTGCCGCTGGTCACCTCGATGACGCCGAGCTCGAGCTCCTTGAAGGGCTTGATGTAGCGCTGCGAGGCGCCCCAGAAGACCACGAGCGCCACGAGGAGCGCGCCGGCGGCGGCGGGGAGGACGGGGGGGGCGCTGAGCGCCTGCGCGCGCTCGGTCCAGCTGAGCGCCACGAGGGCGCGGGCGCCCTCCGCGCTCTTGTAGCCGGCGACGGGGGCGGCGCGCAGCCAGTGGCGCTCGTCGAGCAGGTCCACCTCGGTGAGCTGGTGGGCGCTGAGGGCGCTCGCCATGAGGGGGTCGCGGAGCGCCTCGCGGAGGGCGACCTCGCGCTTGCCCTCGAGGGTGGTGCCGCCGCGCGGCGCGCCGCCCTCGACGCCCTCGCCGTACACCAGGCCCACCTCCACGCCGAGGGCGGCCTTGTGTCGCTGCGTGACGCGGCTGAGGAGGTGGCCCACGACCACCGCCCCCACCACCTCGCCGCGCGCCTGCACGCGGCTGGCGCCGGGGGCCCAGACGGGGCTGGCGGCGACCAGGACAGGCTGGCCGTCCACGGTCCAGATGTCAAAGAAGCGCTCGCCGGCGAGGGCGGCCTTGAGGGGGGGGTGGAGGTCGGCCATGCGGGTGAACTCGCTGCCCTGCTCGTCTTGGGCGTAGCAGCGCGGGTTGCTGATGTGGGCGACGCAGACGCCGCCGCGGTCCACCACAAAGAGCGCGTAGGGGCGCGCGGCGCCCCAGCCGGCGAGGTCGGCGCCGCCGTCGGCGATGGGGGCGCCCTCGTCGCCCTGCTTCTCCTGCGCGGCGAGGGCGTCGCGCCAGCCGAGGAGGAGCGCGTCGACGCCGTCGTGGCGGGCGAGGTAGTCCTCGGTGACCTTGGGGCGCGCCTGCAGGAGGGTGACGAGGCGCTCGTCGTCGCTGAGCTGGCGGGCGCGCGCCGTGAGGGCGGCGCCCTCGAGGCGCTGCAGGTGCCGTAGGGCCTCGAGGGAGAGGGCGAGCTCGCGCCCGGCGGCGGCCCTCGCGTCCCGCTCCGCCGCGCCCCTGAGCGCGCTGTGGCACCACAGGGCGAGGGCGGCGATCAGGAGGCTGAAGGTGAGGCTGACCACGACGCGGTACATAGTGCTCTCCGGTTCTTGAGGGGGCGGCGCGTCAGTCGAGGCTCATCATCGCCTTGAGCTGCTCCGCGCGCGCGTGAATCTCATCTTGCGTCAAGGGCGCCACGCGGTCAAAGGAGAAGCCCTCGCAGGCGAAGGAGGCCATGGCGGTGCCGTAGACGAGGGCCATCTTGAAGGTCTTAAAGTCGAGGGAGTCGCGCTGGGCGATGTAGCCCATCACGCCGGAGGCGAAGGTGTCGCCGGCGCCGGTGGGGTCCTGTAGGGCGGAGAGGGGGAAGGCGGGCACAAAGAACACGCCCTCGGGGTGGAAGAGCGCCGCGCCGTGGGCGCCCTTCTTGATGATGACGAGCTGCGGGCCCATCTCTTTGATCTTGGCGACCGCCTTAAAGAGGTTCTTCTCGCCCGACAGCAGGCGCGCCTCGCCTTCGTTGATGATGAGCAGGTTGATCTTGCGGAGGAGCTGGGCGAGCGCCGCGGGCTCGCCGCTGATCCAGAAGTTCATGGTGTCGCAGCCGATGAGCTTGGGCTCCACCACCTGGTCCACCACCTGCTCTTGGAGGGCGGGGTGGATGTTGCCGAGGAACACGTAGGGGGTGTGCTTGTAGGCGGCGGGGACCTTGGGGGCGAAGTCGGCGAAGACGTTGAGGCGGGTGTCGAGGGTCTCGGCGTCGCCAAAGTCGGCGCCGTAGCGCCCGCGCCAGAAGAAGGTCTGCCCCGGCACCCGCTCGAGTCCGTTGAGGTCCACGCCGCGCGCGGCGAGGGCCGCCACCCGCTCCTCGGGGAAGTCGTCGCCCACCACCGCCACGAGGCGGACGGGGGCGAAGTGGCTCGCGCCCACGGCAAAGTACTGCGCGGAGCCCCCGAGGGAGCGCTCGCGGCGCCCCGCCGGGGTCTCGACGTCGTCAAAGGCCACGGAGCCCACGATCAGGATCTCTCTGCTCTTCTTCATGCTCTAGCTCTTTTCGTGCCTCAGGGGGG
>VGTA01000018.1 GCA_016874875.1 Deltaproteobacteria bacterium
TGGCGCTTGAGACTCTAGCGCTTGAGCTTTTATGATCGAGGGGCTTGATTGAAAAATCATCTGATTTTACAGGATGATCATAAGAGCCTGGCACCTATAGGGACCCCCATAGGGACCCCCATAGGGCGGCACCTAGCGCCCATAAGGGGGCACCTGCAAGACCCCTGCAAGACCCCTGCAAGACCCCCGCAAGACCCCTGCAAGACGCCAACTCAAGCGCCCTGCCGCCCTGCCACCCCACCGCCTCCTCAGCGCCCACCGCCCCCTCAAGGCGTCACTGACCCGCCGGCGCGCCCTCCGCCGCCGGCGCCGCGGGCGCCGCCGGCGCCCCCTGCGCCCCCTCCACCGCCGGCGCCGGCGCCGCCGGCGCCCCCTCCGCCGCCGGTGCCACCTGCGCCCCCTCCGCCGCCGGCGCGGGCTGAGGATTCGCCTTCTGCTCCGCCTCCAGCTGAATCAGGGCCTTCAGCTCCGCCAGCATCGTGCGGACCTTATCGTCGCCCTTGGGGTTAAAGCGCTTGATGTACTCCTCATAGTAGGTCACCGCCGTGCCCTTGTGGTTGGGCTCAGACGACATCTTCTCCTCATAGAGCTTCGCGAGGCGCAGGTAGACCTCGGGGTTGTCCTCCTTGAGCTTGAGCGTCGCCTTGTACATCGCCACGGCGTCGGGGTACTGCGCCGTGCCGTAGAGGGTGTTGGCGGCGCCCACCATCGCCTCATAGTGCTCGGGGAAGCGGCCGAGGACCACCTTGAACTGCTCGAGGGCGCGCGGGTAGTCGAGGTAGTCGAGATAGACCGACGCGAGGTTGAGGCGCGCCTCGTCCATCGTGGGGTCGAGCTCGATGGCCTTCTCAAAGTTGACCACGGCGAGGGGGAGGCGCTTGGTGCGGTAGTAGGTGAGCCCGAGGTTGGAGTGCGCGCGGGCGCTCTTGACGTCGTACTTGAGCGCCTTGTTGAACATCAGCTCCGCGAGGTCAAACTTGTCCTCCTTGAGGTACAGCAGGCCGAGGTTGACGATGGCGGGCACGTTCTTGGGCTGCACCGAGAGGACCTCCTTGACGTACTTGAGGCAGGTCTCAAAGTCGCGCTTGGCGAGGTAGGCGGCGGCGAGGTTGTTGCGGGCGTCGAGGCTGGCGGGCTCGGCGGCGAGCACCTCCTCAAACTCCTTGATCGCCGCCCCCGGGTCGCCGCTCAGCAGCAGCGAGCGCCCGTAGGCGAGCTTGGCGCGCAGGTCCTTGACGCCGCGGTCGAGCAGCTCCTTGTAGGTGACGGCGGCGTCCTTGTAGCGCCCAAGGCGCTCCTCGGTGTAGGCGAGGTTGAGGCGCGCCACGATGTAGTCGGGGTCCGCGAGGTCCTGCCCCACGGCGGCGCGCTGCGTCTCGAGGGCGGGGCGCAGGGAGTCGTCGGGCTTGAGGGTGGCGTCGTAGACCTTGAGGGCGGACTCGTACTGCCCGATCGCGCGCTCGTGCGCCTCCAGCTCCTCGCGGTACGCCTTGTCCTGCGCGAGGCGCGCCTGGCGCTCCTTGTCGTAGACGCTGAGGGCGTCGTTGAAGGCCGCGACCGCCATGGTGTAGTCGGCGGGCTTGGCCTCGAGGGCGGCCACGCCGTCCTGGAAGCGGCTATAGGCGGCGGTGGGGATCCCCTTGGTGAGCGCCGGCTGGGCGGGCGCGGGGGGGAGCGCCGGGGGGCGGGGGGCGGAGCCGCAGGCCCACTGCGTGAGCGAGAGGGCGAGGGCGAGGGCGAGGGCGAGGCGCGGGGCGCGCGCCGTGGTGCGGGGGGGGTGGGGGCTCATCACTTTGACTTCTCCTGGGCGCCCTGGGTCTGCTCAGCCTTGGGCGCGTCCGCCTTGGGCGCGTCCCCCTTCGCCTCCTCGGCGCCCGCCGCCTCAGCGGCGCGAATCATGAGGTCCATCTTGCCCGCGGGGTCGGCGATGTAGGTGGTCGAGAAGGTGGCGGGCACCTCCCAGTCGGAGTTGACCACGGCGTCGTTGAGCACAGGGAACATCTCGGGACTCAGGGTGGCGAGGAGCTTGGCGGACTGCTCCGACCACTCGTTGTAGATGCGATTCTCGTGGGCGAGGTCGAGCGCCTTGCGCGCGCTCTCCACGGCCTTCTCCTCGAGGGGCAGCACGCGCTCCTCGATGAACGCCAGGTACACGTCGAGGAGGTCGGGCATGTCCTCGAGCTCCTTGGGGGGCTTGAGGCCCGTCAGCGTCTTGGCGAACGTGTTGTAGATCTCGGCGATGCGGAAGAAGGCGCCGGCGCTCACCTGATAGGCCTTGAGGTTGAGCACCTCGAGGTAGATCTTCTCGCACTTCTGCTGCAGCTCCGCCTTCTCCTGAAGCGTCTTGACGAGGCGCGCCTGCGGGAAGGGGACGATCTCGTAGGCCACGAAGTCCTCGCGCACGTACTCCGCCTCTAGGAAGCGGGCGCGGGCGGCGGCGAACTTGGCCGCCTTGTCGTCGCGGTCCTTCTCGGAGAGCTTGGCGTAGGCGCGGCCGGCGAGCGTCAGCTCCTCGGAGGCCTTCTTGCGCGCCGTGGGCCCGCCCTCGCGCTGGTAGCTCTCGGCGAGGGCGAGGCGCGCCCCCACGACCGTGGCGGGCTTGGAGGACTCGTAGCGCTTGATGTAGTCGGCGTAGACCTTGCGCGCGCTGCCCCACTGCTTGAGCTGCTCATAGGAGAACGCCATCTTGAGGGTGAGCTCAGCGGCGCCGTCGTCGGCGGGGAACTTCTTGATGTAGGACTCAAAGATCTTGATGGCGGGCGCGTACTGCTGCAGCGCCACGCGGATCGCGCCGGCGTTGTACAGCGAGTCCTTCATCTTGTCCTTGTCCTCGAGGTCGGGGAAGGCCGCCATCTTCTCAAAGTACTCCGCCGCGAGCTCAAACTTGGTCTGGCTCTCGTAGAGGGCGCCGAGGACGAAGTGCGCCTCGGTGGCCTGCGGCGTCTTCTTGTACTCGCGGATCAGGCGCTCGTAGAGCGCCACGGCCTGCTCCGTGCGCTCGGCGCGCTCGGTGAGCGCGGCGGCGTTGAAGAGGGCGATGCTCGCCTTGGGGTGCGCGGGGAACTCCTTGACGAAGCGCATGACCTGGTCAACGCTCTGGTCCTGGAGCTGCTGGCCCTCCGCCGTCTTGCCCTCGAGCTTGAGCTTGGCGCCCTTCTCGCTCAGCTCGGAGGCGTAGTTGTTGATCGAGACGGCGATGATGTCCTCGAGCTGCTTCTTGCTCAGGACCTCAAAGTTCTTCTTCTCGAGCATGTAGCGGCCCCAGCGCTCCATCTGGTCCCAGCGGCGGAGGCGGTAGTTGGCGTCAAAGAGGGTGGCGGCGGCGTAGCTGGCGAACTTGTGCTTGGCGTGGTAGGTCATGATG
Organism: Deltaproteobacteria bacterium; assembly: GCA_016874875.1. Taxonomy (GTDB): domain Bacteria; phylum Myxococcota_A; class Bradymonadia; order UBA7976; family VGTA01; genus VGTA01. The sequence continues at coordinate 3,365 of VGTA01000018.1, forward strand.
ACCTCCAGGCGGCTGATGCCCTCTGAGTAGTGACCGGCGCGGATAAAGAGCTCGGCGGCGCGGAAGGAGATGGCGGGCACCTCCTCGTCCTCGGGGTAGGCGTCGGTGTAGCTCTTGCAGGCGGCGAGGAAATCCACCTCGGTGGGCTCGAGCTGCTTCTCGGGGACGGGCTTGAACTCCTCGTCCTGCTCGGCCTTGGTGTAGGAGACGTCCGCCTCCTTGGCCTTGGTCTTGGTGGTGACCTCCTTGAAGTGGTTGGGCGGGTCGATGAGCTTGGCGACCGCCATCTTCTCCTCGGCGCAGAGAATCACCTTGTAGCCCGCCTCCTTGGAGTGCTTGCCGGCGCGGTCGCGGCTCACCACGCCCTGGTAGTGGCGGATGGCGTCGTCCCACTTGGCCTGCTGGTACGACAGAATCTCGGCGAGGAAGAACTCCTTCTCGTAGACCGACGGGTCGCTCGGGAAGGAGGTGAGGTACATGTCGTAGTATTTGGCGGCGTTGTCGTAGAGCGCCACGGCGGCGGCCTCGCCCTTCTCCTTCTCCACCTCCTGCGCCTTCTTGTGGAACGTCTCGATCATCCAATCGAGCTCGCTCTGGCGGAACTGCTCGGCGCGCTTGATGGCGCTCTTGCGCGACTCGTCCTCGCCGCCGTTGTTGGTGATGAACCACGACGACTTCTGGTCAAAGTAGCTAAAGAAGCGGTTGATCTGCCTCTCGGTCTCGTCGAGGTTCTCTTGCTTCTTGTAGGCGGCGACCATGTACTCGGCGTACTCGGGGATCTTCACGCCCGCCTTGTCGGCGTCGATGAGGTACTCGTAGATGGCGAGCTCCTCCACGAGCTTGTCGTTCTTGTCGTAGATGCGCGCCATGCGCTCGAGTTGCTCCACGGCGAGGTCGGGCTTGTTGGCCTCCTTCTCGATACCGCGGAAGTAGTCGCGGGCGCGCTGCCAGCCGTCGTTGACCTCGGTGAACGACAGGGCGAGGGCGCCGTAGGCCTGGTCCTGGAAGGCGATCTTGCCGCCCTTGAGGCCGAGGTCGATCACCTGCTGGAAGGTCTTGATGGAGTCCTCGTACTCCTGCAGGTTGTAGTAGGCGTAGCCGAGCTTGTAGAGGCCAAAGGAGAACTCCGGCGCCTTGGTGTCCTCCACCACCTTGAGGTAGTTGTCCTTGGCCGCCACCATGCTGTTGCGCTCAAAGAACACCTCCGCGAGGGCGAGGTAGGCGCGGGTGCGGTAGGCGCTCTGCGGGTACTCCTTGACGAGGCGGTTCATGTAGCTGGCCATCTCTTTGGTGTTGCCAGCCATCTTGAGGCCCTGCCCGAGATAGAACATGACCTGGTCGATCTTGGGGTAGTTGGAGAACTGCGCGAGGAGGTCCTTGTAGATGTCGAGGGCCTTGGAGTAGTCCGCCTCGGGCTCATCGGGGCGCTTGGTGAGCGAGCCGTTGAGGTACTCCTCATAGCGCTTGTCGTAGTCCTTGCGCTTGATGAAGTAGCGGTACTTGGCCTCGTCCCACTCCAGCTCCGCGATCTGAAAGAGCAGGTCCGCCTTGCCGCGGTACTGGGGGTTCTTCTCCAGAATCTTGCGCATGTTGTCGATGCGCTTGAGGCGGTTCTTGGAGAGCGCCTCCTCCTTGTCGGCCACAAAGGAGTCGATGGCCTCCTTGTCGGCGTCATAGCGGAGCGGCTCGGGCTTGGCGTCCCCGGGCTTGGCGTCCCCGGGCTTGGCGTCCCCGGCGGCGGGCTGCGCCGCGGCGACGCCCAGGAGCGCGAAAGGCGCCGAGAGCGCCGAGAGCGCCGAGAGCGCCGAGAGCGCCAAGATGACCGGCGTCGGGGCAGGGGCCCGGGCCGGCGTCGGCGCCTGCGCGCAGCGCCGGCCGAGCGGGCTGAGCGGGCGAGGAGCGCTCAGATGGATAAGAGAGCTAGAGCTAGAGCTAGAGCTAGCGCGAGAACGAGAGAGAGAACGAGAGAGAGAGAGAGAGAGAGAGATCACTCCTCCTCCTTGCATTGGCTGGTGAGGTAGCTGCGGTAGTTGTTGATCTCGTCGGCCCAGAACTCGCCCTCAAAGGGCCAGGTGAGGTACTTCTCACCCACGAGCAGTCCCGCCGACTCCTGGCTCGCCGCGGAGCTGGCGGCGGCCTGGGTGATGTTGCCCTTGTAGCCCTTGGCGATCTCGTCCTCGATGCGCTCCGCCTCCTGCTGGTCGATGCCGATCTGCATCTCGGTCATCTGCTCCTCGAGGCGCTGCAGCTCCGCGTCGCGGTCGCGCAGCACCTTGAGCAGCTCGTTGCTCAGGAGCGTCAGCCCGCTCTCCTCGAGGCCGCGGGCGCGCTCGAGCAGCTTGAGCGTGAGGTCGTCGCCAAAGGACGGCTGGTTCTCTTGGATCTGCACCACCTCGCGCGAGTACTTGGACACGCGGCTGTAGGCCTCAAAGAAGTCGGGGTGCGAGATCACCGAGAGGTACAGGCGGCGAGGGAGGTCCACGCCGTTCTTGAGCTTCTTGTGCACAAAGGCGGAGTAGACGGAGCCCTCGTAGGTCTCGATGTAGAGCGACAGGGCGGCGCGCAGGTCGAGGTACTTGGACTTGAGGCGCGCCACGGCCTCCTTGGCGAGCTCCGTGCGGCACAGGTTCAAGAACACCTGCGCCTCTAGGAGGTGGGTGTCGGGGAGGTAGTGGTGCTCCCAGTCGGGGCCCTCGAGCGTGTGGAAGATGCCCATGCCGCGGCGGACGTTGCCCTTGAGGAAGTGCGCCCAGGCGGACTCGTAGAGCGCCTCCACGTAGTGGGTGGAGCTGGTGGGCACCTTGCGGTAGTAGAACAGGGCGGCGTCGTAGGCGGCGGGGTTGTCGTCGCCGAGCTTGTAGGCGATGCGCGCGAGGCTCAGGTAGGAGAGGTGCACCACGCGCGTGAGGTCGTCTTGGAGATTCTCGGAGGCCTCCGCGGTGGTGATGGCCGCCTGGAAGAAGCGGTTGGCCTTGATGAGGCCGGCGGGGTCCACCGAGTCGGGGGAGGGGGCGGCGTCCTTGACGGCGATGAGGCCGAGGATGTACTGCCCGCGCACGTAGTCGGCGCCGCCGGGGGCGATCTTCTCGAGGTAGGTGCGCGCGTTCTCCGAGTCGTCCGTGGAGAAGAACAGCTTGCCGAGCAGGTAGTTGTACTGGTCCTGGAACGCCGGCGAGAAGTTGCCGATGTAGTGCTCCGTGAGGGCGCCGGGGAGCCCGTCGTAGGAGATCATCTGCACGCACTCGCGGAAGCGGTAGAAGGCGCGCTCAAAGACGGGATTCTCATCGGGGGAGGTCTGGAGAATCTCCTCGTAGACCACCATGGCGTTGGCGTAGAGGCCGAGCCCAAAGAGCGCCTCGGCGAGGCCGAAGCGCGCCTTGGCGAGCCCCTCGGGGCTCTGCTCGCCGGAGTTCATGTACTGATCAAAGCCCTTGAGCGCCTCCACAAAGCGCCCCTCGGTGATCATTGCGTCGTAGCCGGCGAGGGCGGCGTTGATCTGGCGGACGCGCTCCTCGCGGATGCGCGCCTTCTCCTTCTCCACGGCCTCCTGGATGCGGCGCTGCTCCTCCTCGTTCACCTGCGTGACGGCGGGGGTGGGCTCGGGCTCGGGCTCGGGCTCGGGCTCGGGGGCGGAGCGCGTGGGGCTCATCGCGTCGATCACCGCCTGGGGGACTCCGGCGTCCTTGAGGCGCTTGAGGTCTTCCTTGGTGAGGTTGAAGGTGGCGCCCGTGCTCTTGATCGTGGCGACGATCGCCTCGGGGGGGAGCTTGGCGGAGTGCATGCCGATGATGTTGTCGACGGTGAGCGCGTGGGCGGCGCGCATGAGCGCGCCCTGCGTGAGCGCGCCGGCGGCGAGGTGGGCGCCGGCGGTCGAGAGGGCGAGGCTCAGGGAGAGCCCACGGAGCGTGGGGCGCTGGGTGAGACGCATGTGCTTGGTTCTCCGCGCGTCGAGGTTAGAACGAGAAGCCCACGCCGAGACTCAGCTCAGCGGGCTTCGAGACGCCGCCGATGCGCGCGACCTTCTGAAAGAAGTAGTGGCGGTACTCCGTGCGCACGTTCAGCATGTCGGAGATGTGCCACCGGAAGCCGACCACGGTGTTGGCCATCGGCTTGATGACGTCCGTGGGCTCCGGGTTGGAGTCGTTGTCGCGCTCGCTCTTGTGCATCGCGCCCACGCCGAGCCCGATAAAGGTGTCGAAGTGCGTGAGCTTGGCGCCGAGCAGGCTGATCTTGCCGTAGATGGGCGACCAGAGGATATTGACGTTGTAGAACATGCTCAGGCGCTCGCGAATCTCGGCGCTCTTGATCTCGATCTCGTCCACGAGGAAGTCGGTGAGGCCCGTGTTCTGCTCAAACGTCTTGGCGAACGACGCCTCCACCATAAACGACTCGGTGAAGTGGAAGCCCACGCGGGCGCCGGTGGTGTAGTAGATCAAGAAGTCGTCGTTGGGGATCATGCCCCCGTAGACAGCCGCCTCCACGCGCCCGTCCTTGACGAACTCACGGCGCTGCACGACCTTCACCTCGCGATTCTTGCCCCACACGAGCGCGAGGTCCTCCTCGAGCTGACCTTGGGGGCTGAGCGCCGCGCCCGTACTGGACTCCTGCGCCCAGGCGGTGGAGAGGGCGGCGCAGGAGAGGAGCAGGGCGAGCGCTGCGGGGAGTGAGTGCTTACACAACATAGGGGTCATCCCTTCAGGTTCTAGTGTGCTGATCGTGCGGGAGAGAGAGCGGGCGAGGCGGGTGGGGCGGGCGGGGCGGGCGGCGCCCCTCAAGGCTTGTACACCCACAGGCGTTGGTCGTTGGCGGTGGCGCCGTCGAGGGAGCGCGAGGCGCTAAAGACGCGGGTGTCCTTGCCGAGCGTCACGGAGATGTCCGTGGAGATCAGGTAGCCCGCCCCGGCGGGGAAGCGGGCGTTGTCCTCGAGGGTGGTCTTGACGTTGAGCACCCAGCGGCCGATGAGGCGGTTGACCAAGATCGGCTCTAGGCGGCTGCTCTCGGTGAACTCCGAGGCCGTCTGCACAAATAGGTAGTCGCCGCCGGTGGCGCAGGCGAGCTCGGCGAGGTCGGCGCTGCGGCCGCGGCGCTCCGCCGCCTCGGTGACGGGGGGCTGCAGGTGCACCACGTGGACGGGCACGCCGAGGGTCTTGTAGGGCTCGGAGAGCGCCTGGGGCGTCTTGATCTCGCTCGAGCTGTCGCCTGTCTCCACGCCATCCGTGAACAGCACCACGGTGGGGCGCAGGCGCGCCACGCTCTTCGCCGTCAGGTCGTAGGCGGTCTCGAGCGCCTTGGTGAGCGGCGTGCCCACCTTGAGATCGTTCTTGATGGTGAGGCTCTGCAGGTAGTCGTTCACCACGTCGCGGTAGACGCGCCCGTCTACGGCGTCGCCGCGGTTGACGCGCCCGTCTACGGCGTCGCCGAGGCGGCGCGGGAGGTTGGAGCTGGCCACGGGCAGCGTCTGGTTGCTCTGCTCGGAGTCGTCGGCGAAGCTCTCCTTAAAGCCCATGACCGTCACGCGGTAGTTGTCGGGCAGTCCTAGAATCACCTGCTTAAAGAAGGCGATGCGCTGGTCTTGGCGGTCGGTGGCCTTGGCGGTGTCCACCTCGCTCTCGCTCGCTCGCCCGATCAGGCTCGCCGACTGGTCCATGAGGAGCACTATATAGGGGTCGAGGTCCTGCGCCGCCTCGCCGCCCGCGTACTCAAAGTCCACGCGGTTGAACTCCACGGTCAGCGGGCTGGTCTCGTTGGGCGCGCTGTCCTTCGCCGCGAACGCTGAGGTGGTGACGCCGGGGGCGTCGGTGGTGGCGATCTGGGGGAGATTGAAGCGGATGGCGCTGCCCTGCAGGAGCGTCTCGACGTCGCTGAAGGTGCGCCGGACGCGCGTCTTGGGGAGCAGACTCGCGCTGGCGTCCTTGTCGCCGCCTTGGTTGAGGAGCACCACCGAGAGGTCGAGCTGGTCGCTGGCCTCCGCGCGGCAGACCCCAGAGACGTAGACGGTGGTGAGCGAGGGCTGCGTGGGGTCGAGCGCGACGGTCGAATCGCACGCGATGCCCGTGAGCGGCGCGGCGCCCAGGACAAGGTTCATGGCCGTTCTCTTCATTTTCCGCATTCCTTCAGCGAGGGCTCTCGCGAGGGCTCTCGTGAGGGCTCTCGCGAGGGCTCTCGCGAGGGGCTCGCGCGACGCCTCTCGCGGCGAACCTCGCGGCGAGCCTTGATTTTAGGGCTTTCGTGGGGAGGTCAGGGGCGCCGAGAGCGTTGATTCCCGACCAAATCTTTAATAAATGCCCTGCTCGTGTACTTGAGCGGGCGCTCTAAAGCGCAGTGAAAAAATTTGCACTCAGCCCCTCTATCTGTTTCAGCGTGAGGGAGATTTGGTCTACTCTCGCGCTCCTATCTTGCGCGCGCAGAGCGCGTCGCGTGATCACTCGCACTCACTCGCACTCACTCCTCATGATCTCGGGCAAGGAGCACTTGAAGCCTATGTGGACACCCTCTCAAGAAGAGACATCTCAGCGCTGGGGCAGCGCGCGGCGGGCGGGGGGGGGCGCGGGCGGAGGATTCTGGGCGCTGCTGTCATGCGCCTCGCTCTCGTGGGCGGCGCTCGGGTGCGACAGCGACGGGCTCAAGACCTCGTCTTCTCCCGACTACGTGGTGCGCCCTCAGCAGGAGTTCCGGTTCGCCACGGTGGTGGTGGGGCGCGCGACGGTGAAGGAGGTGGAGATCGAGAACACGGGCTCCGTGGAGCTCTTGATCTCCAACATGATCGTGCAGACCAACATGAGCGGCGTGCCGGGCGAGGGGCAGCCGCAGGAGTTCGCGGTGGCGTATCAGCTGCCGGGGGCGGAGGCGTTTGAGGAGGTGGCGTTCGTGGAGAGCTCGTCGGGCGACACCGTGGACGTCCCCTCGCCGCTCGTGGTGCCGCCCGGGGAGATCATGCGCGTGCGCGTGACCTACTCGCCCCTCGATGAGGTGCTCGACAGCGGCGCCCTGTACCTGAACACGAACGTGATCGACAACGCCAACCCCGAGCGCGCGCGCATCGACCTGCCCATCATCGTGACGGGCGGCGACGCGCAGCTCCTGGTGAATCCCTCGCGCCTCGATTTTGACGTGGTGCCCGCGGGCGAGGAGCGCGTGCTGTCGCTGAACGTGCGCAACGTGGGCGCGCGGGTGCTCAAGATCACAGACGTGCGCGTGGACGGCTCTCAGGACTTTACGCCCCTCATCAACGGCCGCGACCCGCGCCGCCAGCCGGAGCTGCTCGTGGACCCCGACGGCGACGGGCTGCCCGGCATCTCGCCGTTTGACCCCGACGCGGAGGGCAGCGACGGCGTGGTGCTCGAGGTGCGCTACCTGCCCCCCGTGGCGGGCCCCGACAGCGCCATCCTGGTCATCAGCAGCAACGCCGTGGACACGCCGGAGCTCCCCGTGGAGCTGCTCGCCAACTCGCGCAACCCCTGCCTCAACGTGCTGCCCGAGGCCCTCGAGTTCCCCGGCAGCCTCGTGAGCCGCACCGACTCGCGCGACGTGCTCATCGAGAGCTGCGGCGGCGCCACGCTCGAGGTGACGGAGATGTTCATCGAGGGCGACGCAGAGGGCGTGTTTGCGCTTGAGGGCGAGCTGACCCTGCCCCTGCAGCTGCCGGCGGCGCCGCCGCAGGGGATTCGCCCCAGCCAGGCGCTGCCCGTGGCGTTCTCGCCGCGCGAGCAGAAGATCTACAACGCCACGCTGGTGCTGGTGAGCAACGACCCGGTGGCGCCTGAGCGCCGCGTGAGTCTGCTCGGGCGCGGCGCCGAGAACATCTGCCCGCAGGCGCGCGCGTCGCAGGACGAGTACTACGTGCTGCCCCTCGACACCATCGTGCTCGACGGCACGCTCTCGGTGGACCAGGACGGCCCCAACAACCTCCCCGAGGAGTACGAGTGGGTGATCACGGCGCGCCCTGAGGGGTCCGTGTCGCAGCCCGTGGAGCGCTTCACCAACCCGCAGCAGCCCTCCGAGGGCGGGCGCGCCGACGACCGCGCCACGCCGACGGCGCTGTTCTTTGTGGACCTGCCCGGCTACTACACGGCGGAGCTGCGCGTGCGCGACCAGTTCGGGCTCGACTCGGTGGCCTGCCGCAACCCGGCGGTGGTGACGGTGGTGGCGCGCCCCGACGAGGCGATTCAGGTGCAGCTCTCGTGGGCGTCCACCACGGAGGAGGACATCGCGCGCGCCCGCGCCGCTGACCTCGACGTGCACATGCTCCACCCCAGCGCCTCGGGCTGGTTCAGCCGCCCCTACGACTGCTACTTCAACAACCCCACCCCCGACTGGGGTCAGCTCGACAACCCGCAGGACGACCCCTTCCTCGACCTCGACGATTTTAGCAGCGACGGCCCCGAGAACCTGACGCTGGCGGTGCCCGAGAACACCGAGGTGCTCGGCGGGGAGTACGTGGTGGGGGTGGACTACTATCGCCAGACGGACCGCGTGGACGGCTACGTCTATGGGCCCACGCGCGCCTTTGTGCGCGTGTTCATCAACGGCGACCTCGCCTGGGACTACACGGCGGACGGGGGGCAGGGCTACAAGATGATGCAGGGGGAGGGCCACTTCTGGGAGGCGGCGAGCATCTCTTGGCCGGCGGGGGTGGTGACGACGCGCGACCTGTACTATGAGGAGCGCCCGGGGAACTGAGCGCCGCCGCCCGCCGCGCGCCGCGCGGCGCGGCGGGGGAGGCCGCTCCCCCGCCCCCCTCCTCCCTCGCGCTGCGGCGCGGGGGACCTCTGCCTCTGAGCTTGTGAGGAGCTGCTGATGTTTGGACTCCACTCGCCGCCCGCGGCCACGCCCGCGCCGCGCCGCGCCGCCGGCCTCCCCTCCCTCGGCGCCGCGGCGCCCTCGGCGCCCTCGGCGCCCTCGGCGCCGTTGCGCTCTCGCGCGCGAGCGTGGCGCGCCGCTCTCGCGCCGCTCGCTGAGCGCCTCGCCGCCGTGGGCCTCGCCGCCGTGGGCCTCGCCGCCGTGGGCCTCGCCGCCGTGGGCTGCGACGCGGACGGCGTGAAGACCTCGCAGAGCGGCCTGCTCTTGGTCACCCCCGAGACCGTCACCTTCCCCGTGCTCGGCGCCGGGCAGGAGCAGACGCGGCCGCTGACGCTCGAGAACATCGGCAGCGCCGACGTGCTGATCAGCGCGGTGGCGGTGGAGCAGCCGCGCGCGCTCTTTCGGGTGAGTCGCGAGGGGGAGGAGGGCGGCGTGGAGGGCCTCACGCTGCCCGCGGGGGGGGCGCCGCTGCGCTTGATGGTCACGTACGCCGCCGACGGGCAGCCGCTGCGCGGCGACGAGGCGCTCGTGCTCCGCACCAACGTGCGGAGTCAGGGCGACCTGCGGGTGCCCCTCCGCACCAGCGACGCCCGCCCCGAGCTCATCGCCTCGCCGAGCGCCCTCACGTTCGAGTCCCTCGACGTGGGGGAGGAGGCGGTGGAGCGGACGACGCTGCGCAACGTGGGGTCCGCGCCGCTGTCGATCTCGGCGCTGACGCTCACGGGGGAGTTCTTCACCGCCACCCTCGAGGGCGGGGCGCGCGACGGCGAGACGATCGCGCCGGGGGAGTCGCTGGCGTTGGCGCTGGCGGAATCGGAGGCGCAGGTGGTGGCGGTGCGCTACGCGCCGCTGCAGGCGCGCGTGGCGTCGGGGGCGCTGCAGGTGGTGAGCGACGACCCGATCTCGCCCAACCTGCTCATCCCCATCGCGGCGCGCGGGGCGGCGCCGTGCATTCAAGTGACGCCGGACTTTGTGGAGTTCGGCGCGGGTCTCCTCCTGGAGTCGCGGGCGCAGGAGACGCCCAACGTGCGCCGCCTGCTCGTGGAGAGCTGCGGGGGGAGCGAGCTGAAGGTGACGCGCGCGGAGTTTGAGGGGGAGGCGTTTGGGTGGGCGGAGGAGCCCGCGCTGTCGCCCGAGGGCCTGCTCGTGCAGCTCCCCGGGGCGGCGCCGGAGAGCCCGTTCCCGACGGCGGAGCTGGCGGTGGGGTTTTGGCCGAGCGCCGAGATGAGCTACGGCGGGCGCCTCAAGCTCTACACCAACACCAGCCTCGAGCCGCTGGTGGTGGACCTCTTTGGGCTCGGCGTGGCCAACGCCTGCCCCGTGCCCGCCGCCACGCTCGACCGCTACGACGTGGCCCCCCTCGACGTGATCACCCTCGACGGGTCGCCCTCGTCCGACCCCGGGGGCGAGGTGCGCCGCTGGGTGTGGGCGGTGGTGGAGCGCCCGAGCGGGAGCGTGAGTCGGGTGGTGGAGTCGTTCACCAGCCCCGTGGAGCCCGCGGCGGGCGGGGAGCCGGACGACGAGCTCACGCCGCGCGCGCTCTTCTTTGTGGACCTCGCCGGCCGCTACACCCTCGAGCTGCGCGTCTTTGACAACCTCGGGCAGGAGAGCTGCGCGCCGCGCGCCACGGCGCTGGTGGAGGTGGAGGCGGTGCCGCAGAAGGACCTGCACATCCAGCTGGTGTGGGCGACGCCGGCGGACCCCGACGAGACGGACGACAAGGGCACCGACGTCGACCTCCACTTGAAGCACCAGACCGCTGGGGCGGCGTGGGGCGGCGCCGCGGGGGTGTGGGACTGCTATTTCCGCAACAAGGCTCCCGACTGGGGCGCTGTGGGCGACTTCCTCGATGACCCCTCCCTCGACATCGACGATATCAACGGCGCGGGCCCCGAGAACGTCAACCTCAACCGCCCCGAGGTGGGCGTGACCTATGAGGTGGGGGCGCTCTACTTTCGCGCGGAGAGCACCTTTGGGGAGGCGGGGCGCGACCCGCGCATTGAGCACCAGAGCTACGTGACCACGCGCGTGTTCGCGCGCGGCGAGCTGGTGGCGGAGCTGGTGGACCGCGAGCTCAGCGCCGTCAATCAGCTCTGGCACGCGCTGAGCGTCACCTGGTGCGCCGACGAGGCGCGCTGCCCCGAGATCACCCCGCAGGACCGCGTCTACGAGGACGACGAGTACGGCAACTGACCGCGTCAGGTCCACACGCACACAGGAGCGCACGCTATGAACCTCATCACCCGCCTCGCGGGCCCATCTCCCCTCCCCCTCCTGCTCGCCGTCGCGTGCGGGCTCGGCATCGGGCTCGCGCAGGGGTGTGACAGCGGCGGCGGCGGCCTGCGCGCGGCGGGGGACCCGTCGCTGCTAGTGCTGCCCGACCCCGTGGTCTTTAACGCGGCGCCCATCG
>VGTA01000019.1 GCA_016874875.1 Deltaproteobacteria bacterium
AGGCCGCGCGCCCCGCCCCCACCCCCGCCCCCGCCCCCTCCCCCGCCGCCCCGCCGAGCGCGGCGGACGTGGAGGCGCTCCTAGAGGCGCTTGAGCATGAGGCGCTCGAGCACGGGGGCGAGTGAGGCGCGGCGCGCCCTAGCGAAGCCGCCACGGCGGCGTCGGCGGGCCCAGCAGGGCGCTCGTCGCCCACCACGCCCCCCCCAGCAGGAGCGCGGCGAGCGCGCAGGCCGCCGCCCACCGCCGCCACCCGCGCTCCGCCCCCGGCAGCAGGAGCTCCTCGCCGCGCCCCTCCTCCTCAAAGCGCCACCACACGCGCCGATCACAGAGGAGCGCGAGGGGCGGGAGGGCGCCGCGCGCCGCGAGGTTGGGGCGCCCGGAGGGCTCGCGGCCCTCCACCACCTCCACGCCCCCCCGCCACGCCGCGCGCGCCCCCCGCCCCCCCATCAGCGCGCCGTGGCGCGGGCGGCGCGGGGTGAGGAGGGCGACGCAGATGGCCTCTAGGCGGTCCACCGCCTCAAGCGCCTCCCCCTCAAGCCCCTCCACGAGCCCGTAGCCCGTGTGCCTGTGGTGCGGGGAGCGGCGGCCGCTCGTGAACAAGAAGCGGTCGCTCATGGGCGCTCCGCGAGGAGCTCGCTGTACACCCACTCGCTGAGCTCCTTGTCCACCTTGAGGGTCACCGTGCACGAGCCCTCCGGCGTGAGCTTCACCGTGGCGCGCGGCGGCTCGCCGCCCGCGCGCCAGAGGCCGGCGTCGCTGATGAGGTGGTCGTCCGACTCCTCCACACCGGGCTCCCCATCCACATCCCCGTCGAGCTCATAGAGCTTGAGCGACACCGTCGACCACGGCGCCCAGCGCACGCGCGGCGCGTCCTCGGCGTCCTCGATGGCGTCTAAGAGCAGGAGGCGGCGAGCTGCTGTAGGGGCCTCCGCGTCGCCGGCGCCCTCGCCCCCCTGCGCGCCGCGCGCGCTGATCGAGAGCGCGAGGTACGGAGAGAACTTGTCCGTGTCCCATCTGCTCCCCGCCCCGTGGTCGAGCCCCTCGGCGGCGAGGCGCTCAAAGTCGCAGGTCACGCCCGACGCCGTCAGCGGCGCCTCGCTCGGCGCGCGCCACACGCGCAGGTCGCGGAGGTGGTTGCGCCACACCTCGATGTCCTTCTCGATCGCCGCGCGCCCCTCCTCGCTAAAGAGCTCATCGAGGTCATGCTGGAGGACCTTGAGCGCCTCATCGAACGCCTGCGGCTCAGCGGCGGCGAGCCCCTCGCGGAGCTCGGCGCGCCACCGCGCCTCCTTGGAGCGGAAGCGCACGCGAGCGCGGCGGCTGGGGTCCAAGAACTCCGCCGCCCACTCCACCACCTCGTCCGCCTCCGCGCGCTGGGATGGCAGGAGGTTGAGCTGGCCGTCCTTCACCTCCACGCACTCGCGGCTCAGGCGCTCTCGCCACGCCGCGTTCACCTGCTTGGTCATCTCGAGCTCCCCCCGCGCGCTCTTCTTGAGCTCCGCGCGGTCGAGCTCGAGGCGCTGCAGGAGGCGGAGGCGCGCCGGCGCCTCGCTAGGCTCCTTGAGAGCGGCGAGGCGCTCCTCCACGCGCCCCCACGCCCCCTCCCACGCCGCCGCCTTCAGCCGCTCGAGGTCCACGACGAGCTCATCGCCGCGCGCGAGGTCGGCGTTGTCCCACTCCCACGCGAGCAGAGGCGCGAGCTTGGACCTCAGCCCCACCACGTCGGTGGGCGCCATAGCCGCGCGCCCCGCCGCCTCGAGGTGCGCGCGGCGTGATGTGGCGAGGCGGGCGGAGATCTGCTGCTTCATGGCGCACTCCAAGAGCCCCCGCTCGCGCTCCCCCCTCGCCTTGAGCGCCTGGTCACACCGCTCGCCCCACGCCGCCTCGCGCGCCAAGAGCGCGCGCTCCGCCTCGAGGCGCTCTAGCTCCCCCGCCTCCTTGATCGCAGCCGTCACGCGCTCCCCAAGGGCGCGCTCCTCCTCGCTCCACGCCTCCTCCTGTGCGCGCGCGTCGGAGAAGGCGCGCGCCGCGCGCAGGGCCTCGCTCACGGCGCGCGCCTCGCCGCGCCCGCCCCACTTGTCGCCCTCGTCGCGGACGAGCGCCCAGTGGGCGCGGCGCAGGGCGCTGAGGTCTTGGCGGAGGGTCTCCTCAAAGAGCCCTATGGGGCTGAGGGCGCCGCGCGCCTCGGCGAGCAGCGCTAGGCGCGGCGCCGTGGCGCCCGCGAGGCTCCCCACGTCCCACGCCACCTCCCCGCCCACGCGCGGCAGCGACTCCACCTGGTAGGCGCCCCACCACCCCCACGCCGCCGCGCCGCACGCGAGGGCGCAGCCGAGGATACCCACCCACGCGCGCTGACGGGTGCGCTCGCGCTGGACGCGCGCCGCTTCGCGTCGCTCGAGCACCCCCTTGAGGCTCACGAAAAACTCCTCCCCCGCCCGCTCGAGCGCCCGCCACGGCGCCACGCAGTCGCGGCGCGCCGAGACGAGCGAGAGCTCAAAGGTGACGCTTGAGCCCTCCAACTTGAGGAGCGGCGCCACGTGGCGCAGCGTGTGCTCACGCCAGAAGACCTCGTCGCGGCGGTCCTCAGGGAGCAGGTCCGCCTTGGTCACCACCACCCACACGGGGCCGTGCTCCTTGCGATCGAGGTACTCCTCGAGCGTCTGCTTGTAGAGCACGTGCTCAGGCGGCGGCGCGTCCCCCGCCGCGAGCGCCTTGGGGCCGTCCACCACGAGCACCAGCCCGTCGGCGCGCGCGAGGCGCGGGGCGAGGTTGGCGTTGTGGTGGCGCTCCTCCATGAACTCCTCCCCCGGCACATCCTCGAGCTTGCACACCTTGGGCCCCTTGAGGGGGCCGCTCGTGGCGAACTGCACAGAGAAGAGCGCGTCCTCTGAGCTCAGCGTCGTCTCGCTGACCCCCTCGCGCTCAAAGCGGCGGCGCTCAAAGAAGATCATCGCCTCGGTGCTGCGCTCCCCGGGCGCGAGGGGGGGCTGCGCGAGGTCGGCGGGGTCAAAGGGCTTGAGCGTGCGCCCGCGCTCCTCCTCCTCCTCACGCCGCGTGAGCAGGCGTGTGGTGAGGCGCTCCGTGGAGGTGCTCGTGAGCTGCTCGCCGAGGGTGGCTAGCAGCAGCGTCTTGCCGCTCTCCTTCACGCCCAAGATCGGCAGGTTGAGCCGATTGAGGTCGCGGGCGGGGAGCGGCGCGCTCTCCATGAGGCGCTTAAGAAAGTAGCCGAGCCCGAATAAGGAGGCGAAGGCGACGAACATGAGGGCGTTCAGCACTGGGGGCTCCGTGTGAGGAGTGACGAGGGAGAGGGGGGGGCTTAGGGGCGCGCCTCGTAGACCAAGAGCGCAAAGAAGACCGCGAGGGTCACGAGCACGCTCCACACGTTGGCGCGGCTCAGGTTGGCCATCATGTCGAGGCTCGTCTTGCGCGGGCGGGTGCCGAAGTAGGCGCTGATGAGGGCGATGCAGAGCCCCGCGAGCGCCGTCTTGACAATAAAGAGGCCGCTCCCCTCAAACCACACCCCGCCGCTGGCGTGGAGGCTCGCCCAGTAGGTGTCGCGCCAGGTGTAGAAGGTGCAGAGCGGGTTGGTGACCATCGCCACCAGCAGCGAGCCGGCCGAGGCGAACCAGAACGACGCGTACGAGAGCAGCGCGCACCCCACGGCGAACACCCCCACCAGCTGCGGCACAAAGAACCACCCCGGCGGCACCCCGAGGTTCTCGAGGGCGTCCCACTGGCGGCGCCCCTCGTCGCGCATCTCCGAGAGGTAGGCGGTGACGGCGGTGCCCGAGCGCGCCGCCACGCAGATGCAGGTGAACAGCGGAATCAGCGCGCGGTAGAGCACCACCCCAAAGCCCGAGAGCATCTGCTCAAAGAAGGTGGGGAGCACAAAGCGGCTCACCTGCACGTCCCCCACCCCCTCCACGCCCACGCTCCCGAGCTCCATGTTGAACGAGAAGTAGGTGGCCACGGCGCCGAGGCCAAAGCCGGCGGCGAGGTGGAAGGGGAGCCCCTGCCAAATCACGCGCGCGGCGAAGGTCTTGAGGTAGCGCCGGAACCAGGGGCTCTTGAGGCTAGCGACCCCCCGCGCCGCCTGCGCCCAGACCCGCGCGAGCGCCTCCCTCGCCCGGCGGTCCGCCACGCGCGCCTCGTGGGCGAGGCGCTCGTCCACCGGCACGGGCCGCGAGGCGGGCAGGCGGCGCTCCGCGAGGCGGCGCTCGTAGTCCTCGGCGCTCGCCGGCGGGCGCTCGTCGAGGAACTCGCGCTCCTGGCTCAGGAACCACACGCGGTCCGCCACGGGCAAGAAGGTGTCATAGTCGTGGGTGATCACCAGCGTCAGGGCGCCGCCGCCCCGCGCCTGCAGCTGCTTGTGCTGCGCGTCGTGCGCCTCGCGGATCAGCCGCACCGCCTCGCGCGCCGAGAGGGGGTCGAGGGCGGAGGTGGGCTCGTCGAGCACCATGAGCTCGGGGGAGTAGGCGAGCATGCGCCCGAGCGCCACGCGCTGGCGCTGCCCCCCCGAGAGCTTGCCCACGGGCTCGTGCAGGAGCGTCTCGCTGAGCTTGAGGCGCGCGAGCGTGTCCTGGAGCCAAGTGGCCCACTCGAGCCCGCTGCGCGGCTGGGCGCTCTGGTCGTTGGCGAACAAGAGATTCTGCTCAGCCGTGAGGTCCTCGAGGAGCCCGAGCGACTGAAACATCACCCCCACGCGCCCGCGCAGCGCCTCGGGGTAGCGCTCGCCGAGCACCTCCACCTCGCGCGGGGGGCGCCCCGCCCCCTGCGCCAAGCGCAGGCGCATCGAGGGGCGGCGGCGCTCGTCGCCGTCGTTGACCACCAGCCTCTCGCTCACGGGGGAGGCGAGGTCGAGCAGGAAGTTGGTCAGCAGCGTCTTGCCGGCGCCGCTCGGCCCGAGGAGCAGCACCAGCTCGCCGGGGAAGGCGCGCAGCTCACAGCGACGGTAGAGCATCTCGGCGTCGCGGTCGTCGGAGTCGGGCTTCTCGCGCAGCGACTCGAGGGCGAAGTCGCGGACCTCGATCAAGGGGAGGGGCTCGCTCATCGGGGGACCTCCTGAGAGGCGGGGGAGGAGAGGGAGGGGAAGACGTAGCCGTCAGAGACGCGCGCGCCCTCCGCCCCCGGGGGCGCCGGCGTCACGCGCACCACGGGGCGCGCGCGCCCGCTGAGCTGCTCCTGCGCCACGGCGAGCAGAAGCGGGTTGGGGCCCTCGCCCTCCCTGTCGAGGACGAGGGCGGTGAGGGCGCGCTGGCTAAGCTCCTTGAGCTGCGTGGCGGCGTCGGCCACCAGGCGCGCCACCTCCTCGCTCTTGGTCACCTCGAGCGCCGCGCCCTTGAGCGCCTGCCAGGCGGGCTCGCCGTAGGTGGTCACCACGTGGTTGTGGAGCGCCTCGTTGCCCGCGATCGCCAGCCACAGCCCGCGCATCCGCCCCGCCCCGTCCGCCTGCGCCCAGGCGCTCGCGGCGAGCGACTGCGCCGCGGAGAGGCTCTGCGGCCCCTCGCGCTTGAGGCTCTCAAAGCTCTCCTGCGCGAACGCCCTAGCGCCGCCCTTGAGGGCGCCGGTCAGCACGCCCTTGGCGGCGCGCGAGACCTCATCGCAGAGCTGGCTGTCGGCGTCTTTTGTGAGCCACACCCCCAGCGTCGAGAGGGGCGCGAGGGCGGGGCTGAGCGCGCTCGCCCCTATCGCGCCATACGAGGCCGCCTTGAGGGCGCAGAGGGAGACGTCGAGGGTGAGGAGGCCCTCCTTGCTGAGGAGGCTCACTTGCTCCTTGACCTTGTCAACGCCCGACTCGACGCGCTGAGACGCCTCGCTCGTGGCCCCATAGAGCACCGACTGCTTGCGCACGTGGCGCACGGCGAGCGCCCCGAGAGTGGCGAGCTCCTCGGAGTCGAGCACGCCCCCGGCGACGCCCTCCCAGTCCACGCGCGTGACGAGCTCGTTGGTGACCGCCCCCTGGAGCGCCGCGAGCACCACGGGGTCCTTGAGGAGGCGCGCGGCGAGCGCGGGGTCGAGGCCCTCCTTGAGGCGGGCGGTGAGCGCGGGGAGCAGCGCCAGCGCCCGCTCCGCCAGGCGCCCCTGCGCGCCCATGAGCTCATCGCGGAGCTTGATTCCTCTAGGAGAGCTCACCAGCTCCTCCATGAGCAGCGTGAGGCTCGGCGCCTCCACGGCGAGCATGACGGCGGTGCGCTCGTTGAGGAGGCGCGCGGCGTGCTCGGGGAGGAGGCCCACCTCAAAGGCGCTCTTGCAGGAGGGGCCGTTCACCTCCACGAGTCCCTCGCCCACGCCCACGAGGGCGAGGCGCGGCGTCACCTGCTGAGCGGTGACGCCGTTGGGGTCGCGGCGCAGGGCGTCGCGCTCCGCGTCGCTCAGGTGGTCCGCGCACACCCGCATAGGCGTGCGCTTGGCCTTGCCGAGTCCCGAGCGGGGCGCGAGGTCGCTCCAGCCGCGCGCCAAGAGGTCACAGGCGGGCGGCAAGGCGAGCCAGGACGCGCCGAGCGCCAGCGCCACATACGTGAGCTGTCGTTGAGGCTCGCGCTTTAAAAAGCGCCGAAAAAAGAGAGAAAAATCATAGCTCTTTTTGGTTGCTTTTGACAAGTCTGTCCTCATGAATTCAAGAGATGTCCGAGGCACACGCGCGCGATGGACGCAGCGCCGCCCGCCTAGTGCGTTATGCAGCGGCGCGCCCCAAGACACAAGCGCCGAGCGCGCTATTCCCTCCGACCTCCGCCCGCCGCCTGCGCCACGCTCTGCTGCGCCACGCCCTTGCGCCACGCCCTTGCGCCACGCCCTAGTGCGCCACACAGCAGCGCCGCGCGCGCTGCAAGCGGAGGCTCCACAGGTGCGTCAGCATCACCCCCACCCCCCCCGCGATCGAGAGGGAGAACGCCAAGAGCGGCAGCCCCGCGCCCTCTGGGGCGTCGTGCCCGAGCACCTCGTGCCCCATGAACATCACCGCCAGCGCCCCCCCGAACGCCAGCGCCACGCGCCACTCGCGGCTGCGCCACACCGCCGCCAGCGCGCTCAGGAGGGCGAGCGCCGCCAGGCCCCACAGGAGCGCCTCCTCCCCCTCCTCGCGCCACAGCACGCCGAGGCCGGCTACGGGGGCGAGCACAAAGGCGAGGGGGGTGAGGGCGCAGTGGAGCACGCAGAGCAGGCCGAGGGCGGCGCCCGCGTAGTCGAGCAGCCGCCGCGCCTCCCCCTCCGCGCTCAGGTGAGCCCCGGCGCCCCCGGCGTCGTGGGGGGGATGCCCGTGGGGGTATCCGTGCTGCTCGCCCATCTTGCTCTCCTCGTGGCGCGCAGCGCTCTGTGGGGACCGTGCGCGGCGACTCTAGCCCATCAGCGGGCGCGTGGCAAGCAGCTTGCAACAGCGAGCGGGCGCGGGGAGGGGGGGCGCTAGGGCGCCTCGAGCGCCCTCAGGGCGCGCGCGTACCACGCCTGCCCGAGCGGCACGGTCACGGACGCGCCGCGCACCGGGATGCGCGTCGCCACCACCCCCCAGTAGCCCCGCGCCGCGTCGAGCCACGGGTAAAACCCAAACGCCCCTGGACTCGAGAGGACGCCCGGGCCCTCGCAGGAGGGGACGTACGCGCCGCCGAGGCACTCACGCCAGCAGCCGAGGGCGTAGCGCCAGCCCGCCGCCACGGCGGGGATGCTCTCGAGGGCGACCCCCGAGGGCGTGTGGTCGCGCCCGAGCGCCTCGCGGGAGGCCTCAGAGAGGAGCCCCCTCGCCGCCAGCGCCGTGAGGACCCGCGCGTAGTCCTCCGCCGTGCTCGTCGCCCCCCCCGCCGCGCGCGGGTTCGACGGACTCGCCGCGGCGTAGAAGGTGCGGCGCGAGAGCGCGAGGGGCGCGCGCAGCAGCCGCTCAAAGAGCGCTCCCCAGCCCTCGCCCGTGGCCGCCTGCGCCATCGCGGCGGCCACTTGCAGGTGGGTGGGGCCGTAGAAGAAGGCGGAGCCCGGCTCAAAGGAGAAGTAGCCCTCGTAGATGTTTTGGGCGCAGGCCTCGAGCGTGGTGTTGGCGTCCTCGACGCAGGGCACCCCCTCGTCCCCAGGCGCGAGCCCGTCGCTGCCGCTCAGGCCGGAGGTGAACGAGAGGAGCTGCTCGAGGGTGACGCGGCTGCGCGGGTCTGTGGCGTCGCTGGTCCACCAGGGCAGGTAGCGCTGCGGAGAGTCGCTGAGGGCGAGCGCCCCCTCGTCCACGAGGCGCAGGATGACGAGCGCGGTGAGGAGCGTGGCATAGGGGGGGGAATTCGATGGGTGTGGCGTCGGTGGCGAAGGCGTCTGGGGGCGCGGTGTCGGGGGGGGTGGATGGAGAGATGTTGGTGAGAGGGGCAGGGCTGCCGCAGGCAGACGTGAGCAGCGCAGCGAGCAGCGCAGCGAGCAGCGCAGCGAGCAGCGCAGTGAGCGGGGCGCGACGCAGCGCGGGGCGCGGGGTAGCAGGGGTGGCGTCTTGGCTGGATTTGTGGTGAGAGCTGTGCATGTCAAGGCCGTTTATTGAGTGGGGGTATATTTGAAATATTTTTTAAACGCATAGAAACCTTTTTATTTTCAAATAAAAATTAATGTTTCTATGCATTTATTTTTTACCGAACGAGAGATGGCGCTTCGTCGCCACCGACCTAAGCTCACGCTCCTGAGCGTTATTGTGAATCGGCAGATCTGGGTCCTGCAAGAACGACCACATCTGCGGCTCAACCCGCAAGAGACCACGAACAAGAGGCGCCGAGTGCTTGGAGAGAGTCTTCAGCGCGCCCAGCTGACTGAGCACCTCCGAGACCACCACCCGCAGCGCCGACGCCTGCTCCACATACGCCTCCCACCTCACCCGCCAAAAAAGCCCGATTGAGCCGAAAGAGCTCCCGCGCGGACGCCACCAAGCGTCTGCCGTGAGCCGCTGACGACCTCACATCTGGGAGCTTCACGCAGTCGCGCAAGATGCAGGTATGCCCTTTTGGCGTCGTCGGGTCAGTTTGATTCGAGCGGTACCAGTTGTTCTTGGGTGGTCATGTGGTGAATTTCCGCTTATGTCGCTTGAGCGTCAATATCTTGTGACCCTGAAGGGTTAAAATATCGCTGATTTTTTGAAACCATATTTTCGATCAAATGTCTGTGTAGTCGCGATCACAACGCAGGGGCCGCGCTCTTCAGGCGTCATCCCCTTTCCCCCCCCCTCTCTCCCCCAAGGAGCACCAGGTCATGAACCTACCTAATCTATCACTAGGCGAATATGAGCTCGTATACAATATGCTCAGTCTAGCGATCGCCGCTATGTTTGGCAGTTTTGTGTTCTTCACCGTCGCCCAAAAGCAGCTCACCTACAAGTATCGCCCAGCCCTCATCATGTCGTCGCTGGTGGTCTTCATCGCCGGCTACCACTACTGGCGCATCTTCAACAGCTGGGAGTCCGCCTACACGCTCATCGACGGCGCCTACAAGCCCTCAGGCAAGCCCTTCAACGACGCCTACAGGTACGTCGACTGGCTCCTCACGGTGCCGTTGCTCGTAGCGGAGCTGGTCGCCGTGCTGGCCCTCTCGCGAGAAGTGCGCACGCCCATGATGTTTAAGCTCATCATCGCGTCGGTCCTCATGATCGGCACGGGCTACCCCGGCGAGATCAGCGCCGACACCACCGTGCGTGGCGTGTGGGGTTTTGTGTCGACGATTCCTTTCGTCTACATCCTGTACATCCTCTGGGTTGAGCTCAACAAGGCGACGGCGGACGCGTCGCCTCGCGTCAAGAAGCTCCTCGGCGACACCAAGCTGCTGCTGCTCGCCACCTGGGGCTTCTACCCGATCGCCTACCTGATGCCCCAGCTGGGCGTCGCGGCGGGCTCCGCCACCGTCTCGCTCCAGGTGGGCTACAGCGTCGCGGACATCCTAGCGAAGTGCGGCTATGGGTTCATGATCTACGCCATCGCGCAGGCCAAGATGGAGGCTGAGGGCGCCTCCCCCGCCGAGGTGGCGGCGTGAGTCGCTCCGCCGCGCAGGAGTCACCAACGGGCCACTACCACACGGCGGGGCTCGCCCTCCTGACGGTGGGGGGGATCAACGCGCTCATCGCCGCCGTCGGCCTCGTGCAAGGCCGCGCAGACGGCTTTATCTCCCAGGGTGTGATGCTCACGTTCGCCCTGGGGATGGTGGGAGTGGGAGGCTGGATGAGATCGCGACGCGCTGACGCCCCCTGAGCGCTCCTGAGTCGTCCCATGAAGCAGCTCCGCGTCGCACGCCCGCTCCGCCGTCTAGTCCTCGCCTGCTGCGGCCTCTCATGTTGCGTCTCTTTGTGGCGCGCGCCCTCTAGCGCTTCCGCGGAGCGCGCCGCGCCCACATACGCGCCCTCCACCGCACTTGAGGGAGAGGGCGATGGGCTCGGGGTCTACGTCGAGATCACGGGGCTCGCTCACGCCCAAGGCGCCCCGCCCTTAGGGACCCTCTACTGCAGCCTCTTTGCGCAGGAAGAGGGCTTCCCTGCCCAGGCGGCGCGCGCCGCTCAGGGCCTCACGATTAAGGTGACGGGCCCGCGCGCTACCTGCCACTTCCCCATCTCCACGCCAGGACGATACGCGGTCTCAGCTTGGCACGACGTCAACGATGATCATACACTCAACAAGAACTGGCTCGGAGTCCCACAAGAGCCGATCGGCATCTCCAACAATGCCCGAGGCCTCCTAGGTCCACCGAGCTTCAGCGAGGCCTCTTTCCTACACAACTCGCCACGCACGCGCATCGTCATCCACCTCAGCTGAGCGAGGGCGGCCGCGCGAGCCCCAAAAGCGCCTCCATGAGCCAAGCCCCCCCCGCCCGCCCCCCGCAGCCCCCTGAAGGTCTCGAGGCCCTCGGCCCCACCGTGCAGCGCCTGCGCCGCGCCGCCGGCTACACGCTCAGCGCCCTCGCCGACGAGTCGGGAATCGCCAAGTCGATTCTCTCGCGCATCGAAAACAACGAAACCAACCCCACGCTCAGCACCGTCCTGAGACTCTCGCAGGCGCTCAACGCCCGCGTCGAGGAGCTCATCGGCGGAGAGGACGCGCGCCCCGCCCTGCGCGCACACCTCCGCCCCGCGCAGCTCCCGCTCCTCGTGAGCGACGACGGCCTCTGCGAGCTCCGCATCACAGGCGACCTCGACGCCGTGGAGTGGGCGCAGACCTACGAGCTCAGCGCGCGCCCCGGCGGGCACCTCGCCTCCTCGCCGCACCCGGCGGGCACGGTGGAGAGCCTGTATGTGCGCGAGGGGCGGGCGGGCGTGGCGGTGGGCGGCGAGCGGGCGGAGGCGGCGGCGGGGGAGCTCCTGCGCTACCGCGGAGACCTGCCGCACGCCATCACCGCGCTCGGCGACGTGACGCTGCGCGCTACGCTGGTGACGCTGAGGCGACCCTAGCGGCGCGCGGTCAGGGCCGCGGCGCGGTGCGCGGTCAGGGCCGCGGCGCGGCGGGCTGGGCGGTCCAGCGCAGGTACGGCAGCTCCTCGCGCACCTCGCCGAACCGCTCACGCGCCGCCTCCGTGCTCACCGCCGTTGACACGATCACGTCCTCCCCCGGGCGCCACCCCGCCGGCGTCGCCAGCGGCGCCGAGGCGCTCAGGCGGATGGAGTCGAGGGCGCGGAGGAGCTCGTCGAAGTTGCGCCCCGTCGTCATGGGGTAAGTCAGGCTGAGCTTGATTCGCTTGTCGGGGCCGATGATAAAGACGGTGCGGACCGTGGCGTTGTCGGCCGCCGTCCGCCCCTCCGCCGTCCCCTCGAGCGCGGCGGGGAGCATGCCGTAGAGCTTCGCCACCACGAGCTCCGTGTCGGCGATGAGGGGGTAGCGCACCTCCGCCCCCGTCACGGCGGCGATGTCGGCCTTCCAGC
The DNA here is from genome assembly GCA_016874875.1 of Deltaproteobacteria bacterium. GTDB lineage: Bacteria > Myxococcota_A > Bradymonadia > UBA7976 > VGTA01 > VGTA01. The sequence goes on from VGTA01000019.1 coordinate 11,846, forward strand.
GCAGGTGGCGCTCCACGGGGTCCACCGACAGCCCGATCACCTTGGCGCCGCGCTGGGCGAACTCCCCCTGCAGGCGCGCCACCGCCCCGAGCTCCGTGGTGCACACGGGGGTGAAGTCCTTGGGGTGCGAGAATAGTACGGCGTAGCCGTCCCCGATCCACTCGTGGAACTTGAGCTCCCCCTCGGTGGTCTGAGCGGTGAAGTCGGGGGCGAGCTCGTTGATCTTGAGCGACATGTCTCTAGCTCCTGCGCGCGCGGTATAACGGAGAGGTGGGTAGCGCGCTTGTTCTTTATATGGAACAGGCTGTTCTAGAGAGAGTCAAGCGCCCTCGACCCGCGGCGGCGCGAAAAGATCCAACGGCGCGAAAAGACCTGAGCCCCGCCGGCGCTCTCCGAGGAGGGGGCCGTGGGGCTCAGGGGCTACTAGGGGTGGGGTGATCTACGCTCAGGTCGCCGCCTCCGAGGAGGCGCACCGCGAGGGAGAGACGGCGGGAGCCGCTCAGACCTCGGAGCCGGTAATGGCGACGTAGAGGTAGGGGACGGTGAAGGTGAAGAGGATCGCGAGGGCGGTGATCATGGCTAGGTTCCTTTGTCTAAGGTGGGTCTGACCTGGATAGATCGGACATGCGCGTATCTACTCTTTTGATATGCGTTCTGCAACTCTTTTTTTAAGGAAAATAAAAATCACATAAGTTCATGATAAATATATGATTTATCCCAATTCACCGCTCAGAGCGCGGCGTCCTACGCCCGCTCAGCGCGCCCGTGTATCACGCGCGATGCGCTCGATCGCCCATGCGTTTTCCGGACGTCAGCGCAGCCCCAAGCGCAGCCCCAAGCTCAGCGCAGCTCCAAGCTCAGCGCAGCTCCAAGCTCAGCGCAGCTCCAAGCTCAGCGAGAAGGAGCCCGCGCTATAGTTATAGAAGCCGCCCACCACCACAAAGAAATCGCGCGCCGCGCCCGATGTGTTGGTGGCGACGGCGGCGCCGTCGTCCGCCCACGAGAGACAGGCGAGCTGCAGGTCCTCACAGGAGTCATGAATCGACACCACGCTGTCCCACCCGCCCGTCGGGCGCGCCGTGGCGGAGAGGGTCTGGCCGGCGGGGACGCTCACCACGAACACTTGGTCGGCGCCGCCGCTGTAGCCCCACGCGCCGCCGGAGCGCACGCAGGCGCCCCCCACGCCGCCATAGACGCCGCTTAGCCCGCTGGCGCTGCCCGTGTCGCCCTGCTGCGTGGCGGGGGCAGCGACACGGATAGCGGAGTCGCAGGTGGCGCCCGCGGGGAGGTCGGCGGAGCGCTCAAGGGAGAGGCTGAGCTCAAAGGGGCCCTCGTCGTAGTCAAAACTGCCGTCCACCACCACGTAGATCTGCTCCTCCGTGGCGGCGCCGTTGTGCCACCTCGCCACGGCGCCCACCTGCAGGCACTCGTCGGCGGGGGCGGCGGCGCTGCGGGTGAGCCACACCTTGGGGTTGCGGAAGGCGCTGGAGTCGAGACTCGTGACCTCGGCGCGGAGGACCGCGCGCGCCGGCACGCGCACCGCGAACGCCTGGTCGGCGCCCCCCAGACCCACGCCGTTGCCGCAGCCGCCCCGCACCTCAGGGTAGTCGTTGGCGAGCCCCGCGGTGCTGCTGTTGATCACGCCCTCGGCGGCGAGGGCGGCGGTGGCGATGGTGTCGCCGGTGGCCTCGGCGCAGCGGCTCGGGCTGCCCTCGCAGGTGTAGCCCGGCTCCACCGCGCAGGCGCGGTCGCAGCCGTCGCCGGTGACCTCGTTGCCGTCGTCGCAGCCCTCGGGAGCCCGCACCGCCCCGTCGCCGCAGCCCTCAGGGGCGCAGCGGCTCGGCGCGCCCTCGCAGGCGAAGCCCGCCTCGAGCGCGCAGGAGGCGTCGCAGCCGTCCCCGGGCGCCACGCCCCCGTCATCGCAGCCCTCGTCGCCCTCCACGACGCCGTCGCCGCAGGTGGTGAGCGCGCAGGTGACGGTGATCCGCATCTCCGTGGTGGCGTCTGCGCTCAGGCGCGGGTCAAACGAGAGGAGCAGCGGGCGCGCGGGGTCGTAGTCGAGGGTGAGGCCCCGCGTATCGAGCGTGTCGACGGAGTCGAGGCAGGCGCCCGCCGCGGCCTCGCAGCCGGCGCTGGCGTCGAGGGCAAAGAGGAGGTAGTTCACCAGGAAAGAGCCCGAGGTGCTCTCCGCGCGCACGTTGAGGCGGACGGGCTCGGCGTGGGTGAACTCGAAGCGCAGCTCCTTGCCGGGGTAGGTGAAGCCCGTGGCGCAGCCGTAGTCGCTCCAGGCGGCGGCGCCGTCGGCGGTGTTAAAGGTCTGGGTGCCGCTCGCGCAGCTGAGCGGAATCGCCTCGCCGCAGGTGGGCGGCGGCGGCGGCGGCGGCGGCTCCGCGCCCCCCGGGGCGCTCACGCCCGCGCCCGCGCCCCCCGGGGCGCTCACGCCCGCGCCCCCCGGGGCGCTCACGCCCGCGCCCCCCGGGGCGCTCACGCCCGCGCCCGCGCCCCCCGGGGCGCTCACGCCCGCGCCCCCCGGGGCGCTCACGCCCGCGCCCCCCGGGGCGCTCACGCCCGCGCCCGCGCCCTCCGGAGGGGTGGGGGCAGGGTCGTCGTCGCAGGCGCTGTGCAGCGGCGCGGCGAGGGTGAGGAG
>VGTA01000020.1 GCA_016874875.1 Deltaproteobacteria bacterium
GTCGAGGTCGAGAGCGCGGGCACGGGCGCCCGCCGAGCGCAGCGCGACGAGCGCGAGGAGCGCGAGGAGCGCGAGGGGCGCGAGGGGCGCGCTCGCCGGCGCCGAGGGCGCGCCGGGGCGCTGCGCGCAGCCGCCGGGGGGCGCGCGCCGCGCGGGGGCGGGGGTGGGCACGGCGCCCTCGCCGCCCTGCGGCAAGAGGATGCTCGCGCCGCCCTCTAGGTCGCCGTCGCCCGCCACGCCGCCCACGTCGCTGTCGGCCTCGCGGGCGAGCTCCTCTGGCGGCTCGCCGCCGAGGGGCGCGCCGCCCACGGGCAGCGGCCCGCCCCCGCCCGCAGGAGTCCCGCCCTGCGCGCCGCCCGCAGGAGTCCCGCCCATCGCGCCGCCCGCAGGAGTCCCGCCCATCGCGCCGCCCATCGCGCCGCCCGCAGGAATCCCGCCCTGCGCGCCGCTCATCGCGCCGCCCGCAGGAGTCCCGCCCTGCGCGCCGCCCTGCGCGCCGCCCTGCGCGCCGCCCTGCGCGCCGCCCTGCGCGCCGCCCATCGCGCCGCCCGCAGGAGTCCCGCCCTGCGCGCCGCCCTGCGCGCCGCCCTGCGCGCCGCCCTGCGCGCCGCCCTGCGCGCCGCCCGCGGGCCCCTCCTCATCACACGCGTCGCCCACCCCGTCCGCGTCCGAATCCAGCTGCGCGGGGTCCGCCACCAAGACGCAGACGTCATCGGCGTCGCCCACCCCATCCGCGTCGCTGTCGAGGTCAGCGGCGTCGGGGAGGGCGTCGCCGTCGGTGTCGCGGGGGGGGCCGAGGACGAGCAGGTCGACCCCCGCCTCCTCAAGATCGAGGAGGCCGTCGCCGTCCGTGTCCGCCGAGCGGTCGCTGAGCCCATAGGACTCCTCCCACGCCCCGGGGAGCTGGTCCCCGTCGGCGTCGGGGTCGCAGGCGTCGCCCACGCGGTCGCCGTCGAGGTCTGCCTGGTCGGGGTTGACGGCGCGGGGGCAGTTGTCGCGCGCGTCGAGCACGCCGTCGCCGTCGTCGTCGGGGTCACAGGCGTCGCCGAGGCGGTCGCCGTCGAGGTTGGCCTGGTCGGGATTCACTGCGTCGGGGCAGTTGTCCGCGAGGTTGAGCACCCCGTCGCCCTCGCGGTCGCCGTCGCAGGGGGCGCCGAGCCCGTCGCCGTCCACGTCGAGCTGCGAGGGGTTGCGGTTGAGGGGGCAGTTGTCGAGGGCGTCGGGCACGCCATCGCCGTCGGTGTCCACGGTCACCCCGCCGCCCGCGCCGCCCTGCCCGCCGCCCTGCCCGCCGCCCTCCGCGCCGCCGGCGGGGGGGGGCTGGTCGGGGTCACACGGGTCGCCGAGCCCGTCGGCGTCCCAGTCCGCCTGCGTGGGGTTGGGGTCGAGGGGGCAGTTGTCGAGCGCCTCGAGGACCCCGTCGCCGTCCACGTCGCCGTCGCAGGCGTCGCCGAGCCCGTCGCCGTCTAGGTCGCTCTGGCGGGGGTTGACCACGCGGGGGCAGCTGTCGTTGACGTCGTTGACGCCATCGCCGTCATCGTCGAGGTCACACACGTCGCCGTAGCGGTCGCCGTCGAGGTTGGCCTGGTCGGGATTCACCGCGTCGGGGCAGTTGTCCACGAGGTTGTGCACCCCGTCGCCCTCGCGGTCGGCGTCGCAGGGGGCGCCGAGCCCGTCGCCGTCCACGTCGAGCTGCGAGGGGTTGCGGTTGAGGGGGCAGTTGTCGAGGGCGTCGGGCACGCCATCGCCGTCGGCGTCGGGGGGCGGGGGGCAGGCGGGGCAAGGGCCGCCGCAGTCCACGCCGAGCTCGAGGGGCCCCTGCGCGCCGTCCTGGCACTCGGGGGGCGCGCAGAGGCCCGCTACGCAGCGCCCGCTCAGGCAGTCGGCGGAGGCGAAACAGGCGCGCCCCGTGGCGCAGTCGCCGCAGGAGGCGCCGCCGCAGTCCACGTCGGTCTCCGCGCCGTTCTTGACCGCGTCTGTGCACGACGGCGTGGCGCAGCGACCCGCCACGCAGCGCCCGCTCAGGCAGTCGGCGGCGGCGAGGCACAGGCGGCCGTCGGCGCAGTCGCCGCAGGAGGCGCCGCCGCAGTCCACGTCGGTCTCCGCCCCGTTCTTCACCGCGTCGAGGCACGAGGGCGCGGCGCACACCCCGCCGGCGCACACCCCGCTCGCGCAGTCGCGCGCCGCCACGCAGCGGAAGGAGGCGGCGCAGGAGGCGCAGGAGGCGCCGCCGCAGTCCACGTCGGTCTCCGCCCCGTTCAGCACGCGGTCATCGCAGCGGGACAGCGCGCACACGCCGCCCGCGCACACCCCGCTCGCGCAGTCCACGCTGAGGGCGCAGGTGAGGCCCGCCGCGCAGGCGGGGCAGGAGCCGCCGCCGCAGTCCACCCCCGTCTCAGCGCCGTTGCGCGCGCCGTCCTGGCACGAGGACAGGCGGCACACGCCGCTCACGCACTGCCTCTGCGCGCAGTCCGCGCTCACGGCGCAGGCGCGGAGGTTGCCGCAGGGGGCGCACGCGCCGCCGCAGTCCACGTCGGTCTCCGCGCCGTTCTTGACCCCATCGGAGCACGACGGCGCCGTGCACAGGCCGCTGGCGCACACCCCGCTCGCGCAGTCGCTCGCCACCCCGCACGACACCCCCGCCCCGCACCCCGGGCAGGCGCCCCCGCCGCAGTCCAGCGAGCGCTCGAGGCCGTTGCGAACGCCGTCCGCGCACGAGGGCGCCGCGCAGCGCCCGCTGGCGCACACGCCGCTCTGGCACCCCGCGCCCGTCGCGCAGAGCGCCCCCGTGGCGCAGGCGGCGCAGGAGCCGCCGCAGTCCACGTCGGTCTCCGCGCCGTTCTTCACGCGGTCCGCGCACGAGGCGGCGGCGCAGAGCCCCCCAGCGCACACGCCGCTCTGGCAGTCCCCCGCCGCGGCGCAGGAGCCGCCGGGGGCGCAGGCGGGGCAGGCGGGGCCGCCGCAGTCCACGCTCGTCTCCGCGCCGTTGCGGACGCGGTCGGCGCAGGTGGCGGCGGCGCACAGCTCCGCCACGCACGAGCCGCTCTGGCAGTCGGCGCCGGAGGCGCAGGAGAGGCCCGTGGCGCAGTCGGGGCAGTCGGGGCCGCCGCAGTCGAGCCCGCTCTCGGCGCCGTTCTTGACCCCGTCGGCGCAGGTGGCGGCGGGGGGGGCGCACACGCCGCTCTGGCAGCGCGCCGAGGCGCACTCGGAGTTGACCGCGCAGGTCTTGCCCGTGGCGCAGGCCACGCAGCCCGCGCCGCAGTCCACGTCCGCCTCCGCGCCGTTCTTGACCCCGTCGACGCAGGTGGGCGCCCTGCAGAGGCCGCCGGCGCACACGCCGCTGACGCAGCCCGCCCCGGTGAGGCAGGCGCCGCCCACGGGGCACGGCCCGCAGGCGCCGCCGCAGTCCACCCCGAGCTCCGCGCCGTTCTTCACGCCGTCCGCGCAGGTCGCCGCCGCGCAGCGCCCGCTGGCGCACACGGCGCTCTGGCAATCGGAGGCGCGCGCGCAGGTGGCGCCCGCCGCGCAGGGCGCGCAGGAGCCGCCGCAGTCCACGTCGGCCTCCGCGCCGTTCTTCACCGCGTCCGCGCAGGTCGCCGCCGCGCAGCGCCCGCTGGCGCACACGGCGCTCTGGCAGTCCGCGCTCACGGCGCAGGTGACGTTGGTGGCGCAGGGGGCGCACACACCGCCGCCGCAGTCCACCCCCGTCTCCGCGCCGCTCCGCAGCCCATCGGAGCACGAGGGGGGCTGGCACACCTGCTGCGAGCAGCGCCCGCCGCCGCAGTCGGAGTCGTAGAGGCAGCGCTCGAGCGGGTCGCAGGGGGCGCACACGCCGCCGCCGCAGTCCACGTCGGTCTCTTGGCTGTTGCGCACCCCATCGGAGCAGCTCGACAGGGCGCACAGGCCGCCCACGCACGAGCGCGAGAGGCAGTCGGTGCCCACCGCGCAGGGCGAGCCCGCCGCGCAGGAGGCGCACACGCCGCCGCCGCAGTCCACCCCCGTCTCGGCGCCGTTGCGCGCCCCGTCATCGCAGCGCGCCGCCGCGCACACCCCCGAGGCGCACACCCCCTGCGCGCAGTCGGAGCCCGTGGCGCAGGACTGCCCCGCCGCGCACGAGGCGCACGAGGGGCCGCCGCAGTCCACGCTCGACTCCTGCCCGTTCTTTACGCCGTCGGCGCAGGTGGGGGCGGCGCAGCGGCCGCCGGCGCACACGCCGCTGGCGCAGTGCCAGCCGAGAGCGCAGGTGGCGCCCACGGCGCAGGGGGCGCAGGAGGCGCCGCCGCAGTCCACGTCGGTCTCCGCGCCGTTCTTGACGCCGTCCTCGCACGACGTGGGCACGCACACCGCGGCGCTGCACACCAGACTCAGGCAGTCGCGCGCGCCGGAGGCGCACGCCTTGCCGTCGGCGCAGCGCCCGCAGGCGCCGCCGCCGCAGTCGGCGTCCGTCTCGGCGCCGTTGCGCACGAGGTCGGCGCAGGTGGGGCTGGCGCAGACGCCGCTGACGCACGAGAGACTCACGCAGTCGGCGCGCTGCGCGCAGGTGGCGCCCACGGCGCAGGGGGCGCAGGGGCCGCCGCAGTCCACGTCGGTCTCGGAGCCGTTCTTGACGCCGTCGTCGCAGCGGGGGGCGGGGGCGGCGCAGAGCCCCGAGAGGCACCGCCCGCTGGCGCAGTCGCCGTCCACCGCGCACGAGTCGCCCTCGGCGCACAGCGGGCACGAGCCGCCGCAGTCCACGTCCACCTCTGAGCCGTTGCGCACGCCGTCGGCGCAGGTGGGAGCGGGGCCGGCGGCGCTGAGCGGGTCGGTGCCCGCCAGGAGCGCCTCATACCCGTCGCGCGCGCCGTCGCCGTCGGTGTCGGGGTGGGTGGGGCTGGTGCGGAGGGTGGCCTCGTACGAATCGGGGAGGCCGTCGGCGTCGCCGTCGGGCGCGCTCCAGACGCACAGGCGCGGCGTGCTGCCGAGGTACTCCTGCGAGAGCGCGAGGACGCTCCCGTAGGGGTCTGGGTACACCGAGAGGCCCGTGTAGACGCGCGGGTTGAGCGAGTCGTAGGCGCGGAGGCGCTGGGAGTTGAACTGGAAGTTGACGGTGTCGTAGCGCAGGATGTTGAGGCCGTCGCTGCGCCCAAAGAGGGCGGAGCGGCGGAGGTCGCGGGTGAACACATAGAGGTAGCCGTCGAGGGGCGAGAAGGCGTCCTGTGAGCCGCCGCTCTCCTGCGCCACGGGGCTGGAGGGCTGCACGGTGCTCCACGCGCCGCCGTGCTCCTCGGTGATGAGGGTGCCGCCGTCGCTGTCGGTGGCGGGGTTGGCGAGCTTGATGGTGTGGGTGATCCAGGGGAGGCCGTCGGCGCGGGGGTGGAGGCGGAGCTGCTCGCCCACATTGGCGCGGGATTCGGTGAGCGTCTGCGCGCTCCAGCCCGCCCCCTGCGCGCTCAGCAGGCTGAGGGCGCCGCCGCCGGCGGCGCGCGCGACGATCCACAGCTTGCCGCCGGTGAAGGTGAGCGCCACGCCCACGCTGCTCCCCGTCTCTGCGCCAGAGGCGAGCGCCGTGCGCCCCGCCCAGGTCCCCGTCGCGCCGCGCTCATCGAGGTGGACGCCGCCCCCCGCGATGGACACCACCTTGAGCCCCGGACTCGCGCCGCCGCTCACCCACTGGATGTCGCAGCTCGTCGCCGCGGCGCTCCGCACGCGCTCCGACACCCACGAGGTCCCCACGCGGCGCGACACCCACACCCCCGCCCGCCCCGCCCGCGCGTCCACAAAGCACAGCGCCGGCCCCTCCGGCGTGAGCGCCACGCGCGCCTCCTGCAGTGCCCCCGTGGGCCCCGCGTCGAGGACCTCGTGGGTGGCGGTGAGGGCGCCCGTGGGGGACGTCAGGTCGGTGAGGCGCGAGTAGCCGAGGGCGCCGCCGAGGGTGAAGTAGGTGATGTGGGTGAGGCGCTGAGCGTCGGTGACCGCGTGGGCGCCCCGGCGCTCGGGGACCTCGAGGCAGCGCTCTTGGAGCGCGAGGGGCGGCGGGTTGAGCGCCTGCGCCTGAGCGCGCCCGGCGAGGAGCGGGGCGCAGAGGAGGGCGACGCGCCAGGCGAGGGCACGAGCGCGACACGAGAGCGCGAGCGGCGAGGGTGTGACCATGTTTATTTTTTTTAGAGGGACGCGGGCGGGAAATATCGATGTGATTAGAGACTTATATGCTTGTTTTACTTGGATGTCTAGCGTCCCGCGGCGCCTCCCGCGACGCGCGCGCTTGAGCGGAGCGCGCGCATGGTCTATGCTCCATGTCCTCCCCCCTTGAGCACAGGATTCCGAGTATAGCACCATGCGCGACCTACTCCACTTGCTCCACAGGGCGGCCCGCGCCGCGCTGACGCTCGCCCTCGCCGGCGTCACCTGGATCCACCTCTGCCTGCATGCCCCCCCCTCGGCGCGCGCCGCAGACCCGCTCTCGGATGTCCACGCGTACCTCGACACGTCGGACCAGTGCGGCAAGTGCCACGGCGACGACATCAACGTGGCGGACCCCGCAAAGTGCCGCGACTGCCACCGCGACATCGACCGGCGCGTGCGGAGCGCCAAGGGCTACCATGGGCGGATTCCGGGGGACGTCAACTGTAACCTCTGTCACCGCGAGCACCTAGGGCGCAGCTACCAGATCGTGCAGATGAACGTCAGCGCCTTTGACCACGTGCAGACGGGCTGGCCGCTGTCGGGCAAGCACGCGCAGACGGAGTGCCGGCAGTGCCACACCCAAAAGCGGCCAAGCGGGCGCGACAGCTACCTCGACACGTCCCCCGAGTGCAAGCAGTGCCACGGGCAGTTCCACGGACAAGGAATCGCCGCCGACCTCGACGGCTGCGAGGGCTGCCACAACGCCTTTGGGTGGAAGACGCTCAACTCCAAGCTCAAGTTTGACCACCAGACCGAGTCGCGCTACCCGCTCACGGGCAAGCACAAGACCGACGTGGGCTGCCTCGACTGCCACACGGAGCGCACGCCGCAGGGGCAGCTCAAGCGCTTTGGCCCGATCTCAGTGCGCGGGTGCGAGTCGTGCCACAAGGACCCCCACCCGCAGGGGATCTTCAGCGGCATCTCGTGCGCCGAGTGTCACGTGACGGAGGGCTTTCAGCAGACGGCGGGCTTTGACCACACGAGCGTGGGCTGGCCGCTGCTCGGGGCGCACAAGAAGGAGCCCTGCCTGTCGTGCCACAAGTGGGAGCAGTGGGCGCCGCCGTCCAAGGACTGCGTGGGCTGCCACGAGGACGTGCACCGCGGGCAGTTCAAGGACCAGCAGTGCAGCGCCTGCCACCAAGAGACGAGCTTCAGCGACCTCAAGTTTGACCACAACACGCAGAGCCGCTTCCCGCTCAAGGGCAGCCACCAGCGCGTGGAGTGCGCGGCCTGTCACGAGGGAGGGCACTACAAGCCCATCGACATGGAGTGCGCGTCGTGCCACGAGAAGGACAACCCCCACGGCGACACGTTCCAGGGGGCGGCGTGCTCGCAGTGCCACACGCCGGTGAGCTGGAAGAAGACGCACTTTGACCACTCGGTGACCGGCTTCGCCCTCGAGGCGCGCCACGAGGAGCAGCCCTGCTACCGCTGCCACCCGAGCGGCACGGAGACGGAGGACGACACGCGCCGCGAGTGTGCCTTCTGTCACACGCAGCGCATCCACGGCGGGCAGTTCCCGCAGACCGACTGCGCCGAGTGCCACAAGAGCGCCGACCGCTGGGCGATTCCTTTCTTCGACCACACCCGCAGCCGCTTCGCGCTCACGGGGCAGCACCTGCAGCAGAGCTGCGAGGCGTGTCACAAGGACGGGCACTTTAAGCCCATCGACACGAGCTGCGGCAACTGCCACCAGAACTTCCACGAGGGGCAGCTCACCGGTGCCTGCGACAGCTGCCACAGCACCGACCTGTGGGGGCGCGTGGCTTTTGATCACGACCGCCAGAGCAGCTACCCCCTCGAGGGCAAGCACGAGGGCGTGGAATGCAAAAAGTGCCACATTGAGAACCGCTACAAGGGCGTCGAGACCACCTGCGAGAGCTGCCACCTCGACGTGCACCTCGGCGCCAAGGGGAGCGACTGCAAGCAGTGCCACACGGTGGCGGGCTGGGAGCTCAACCAGACCATCAACCACGACTTTGGCGCCTTCCGCATCGGCGGGGTGCACGACACGCTGCCCTGCGAGCGCTGCCACAACGCCGACCGCTCCAAGCAGCTCTCGGGGACGGGGGCGGAGTGCGTGAGCTGCCACGCGGACCCGCACTTTGGGAGTCTCGGGCCGCTCTGCCAGGACTGCCACACGCAGAGCGAGTTCCTGCCGAGCACCTTCCTGCACAACGGCACGGGCTTCCGCCTCTCGGGGGCGCACCGCTTCGTGGCGTGCCGCGACTGTCACCCCAACCGCGTCTTTGGCGGGATTCCCAAGGACTGCGAGTTCTGCCACACCGACACGTTCCAGACCACGGCGGGCTCGTCGTGCGACCACCCCACCTACTGCCCAGAGGGTCTCAATAACTGCCAAGACTGCCACACGTCCACGAGCTTCGTCCGCGCGCGCCCCGGCACGCAGTGCGGGCCGTGCAAGGCGGGGGGGGTGCGCCCGTGAGCCCCTCCCCGTCCCCCCGCGCCGCCCTCGCCGCCCCTGCCGCCCTCGCCGCCCTCGCCGCCCTCGCCGCCCTCGCCGCCCCCGCCGCCGCGCAGTCCCTCAGCGATCCCTCTGGACTCGCGGCGAGCGCGGGGGCGGACGGGGGCGGGGGCGGGGGCGGGGGCGGGGGCGGGGGCGGGGGCGGGGGCGGGGGCGCAGAGGCGAGCGGGCGCCTCTCGCTCCGCTCCTACGCCTCCGGCGACAGCGGGGGGGCGGAGAACTTCGCGTCGCCTTTCGTGTCGATCTCTTTCCTAGAGACGGACTTCCGCGGGCGCGACCTGACGGGCGGCGGGCTCGCCCTCGACCTCGACGCCACCTTTATCCTCGACGTGACGCAGGCCAACGAGCGGCGCTTTGGGGAGACGGAGCGCCTCGACCAGGTGCGCCACCTCTCCGTCTCGCAGCCCTTGGGCGCCCTCACCCTCTCCGCCGGGCGCCGCCTGCTCCCCTACGCGGGCAACGCCTGGGTGGACGGGGTGGAGGGGCGCCTCGCCCTCGACGGCCCGCGCCTCGCCGTGGGCGCCTACGGGGGGCTGAGTCCCGACCGCTTTGACCGGAGTCTCACCCTCGACTATCAGGCGGCGGGGGCGTACGTGGACGTGGCGCGCCCGGGACTCGACCTCTCGGCGGCCTATAACCTGATTCTCAAGGGCGGCGCCCTCGACCGCCACTTCGCCTACCAGCGCGCCCACGTCAAGCTCGCCGAGGGGCTGTTTGTGGCGGACTACGCGGTCCTCGACCTCGCCTTTGGCCCCGAGCTCACCACCTTCCTCGCCACCGTGGACTACACGCCGCGCGCCGAGCTCAACTTCACGCTCAACCTCAGCCAGTACTCGCTTGAGCGCTACCGCGACCAGACGATCTACCGCAACGTCATCGAGCCGAACCAGGCGCTGATCTTGGGCAACGAGGTGCTCAACCTCGTGTATCGCCGCGCGCGCCTCTCGGGGTCGCTGCGCCTCAAGCCCGACCTCTACCACTACCAGTCGCTAGAGTATAAGTGGCGCGCGCAGGACGGCGGCGAGGCGCTCCTCTACACCCTCGGTCTGCGCGAGGAGGACCTCTTTGGCGCGGGGGTGGAGCTCGACGCGCAGGGGCAGCTCATGCGGGGCTTCCGCGCCGACACCCTCATCTGGGCGCTCACGGCGCGCAAGGACCTCTCGGCGCACCTGAGTCTCGACGCGCGCCTCACGCGCTTCACGGGGCGCACCCTCGACCTCAGCGAGACCGACCGCCTTCGACTCTTTGACGAGGCGCAGGTCATCTACCTGCTCGGGCTCTCGCTCCACACGCGCCTGACGCAGCGCCACCACCTCGGGGCGTCGTATGACGGCGTCTATGAGTCGGAGGTGGCGGACCTCAAGAGCGACGGGGCGCTCTTTATCCACACGGGCAGCCTGCGCTACACGTTCTTGTACTGAGCGCCGCGCCGCGTAGGGTGAGGCTGGAGGGTGAGGCTGGAGGGTGAGGCTGGAGGGTGAGGCTGGAGGGTGAGGCTGGAGGGTGAGGCTGGAGGGTGAGGCTGGAGGGTGAGGCTGGAGGGTGAGGTGAGGGGTTGAGGCTGGGGCGTGAGCGCGCCCCTTGACCCCCCGCGGGGCGCGCCTTAACCTACCACCCGTCTACTTCACGTCTCCCTCCCCCTTCATCCCCCTTCATCCCCCTTCATCCCCCTTCATCCCCCCTTCATCCCCCTTCATCCCCCTTCATCTCTGAGCCTCGCGCCCTCTCGCCAGAGAGAAGAGCGAGAAAGACCTAAGCGCCTTAAAGGAGGCCCATCTTGAGCGACGACGATCAGAAGCCGAGCAGCATCAACGACCTCAAGGCGCGCATGGAGAAGCTCAAGGCGCCGGCGCCCACCGCGACGGCGAACCCCTTCGGCGCGCCGCTCGGGGGCCTCGCGGCGCCCCCCGCCGCGCCCGCCAACCCCTTTGGCGCCTCGCAGCTCCTCGGCGGCGCCGGCAACCCCTTCGGCGCCCCCTCCTCCACGCCGGCGCCGATCCCCACGGCGACGGCGAACCCCTTCGCCCCCCCCCCTTCGGCGCCCAACCCCTTCGGCGCGCCCGCGCCCGCCCCGGCGGCGGCGCCCAACCCCTTCGGCGCGCCCGCGCCCGCCCCGGCGGCGGCGCCCAACCCCTTCGGCGCGCCCGCGCCCGCCCCGGCGGCGGCGCCCAACCCCTTCGGCGCGCCCGCGCCCGCCCCGCGGGCGGAGCCGGCGCCGGCGGCGGCGGCGGGGCACAGCCAAGAGGAGCTGAGCGCCCTCGCGCCGCTCCGCTTTGGCGCGCAGGAGGAGGCGCCCATGGACGACCTCCAGCGGGCGGCGCTGAGCTTTGACCCCTCGCTCGTGTCCAAGAAGAGCGCGCGCTCTCTGGCCATCGGCGTGGGGGTGGTGGCGGTCATCATCGGCTTCCTCGTGGGCGAGGTGCTCACGCAGCGCAGCGCGCACAACCTCCGCGCGCTCTCCTGGAAGAGCATCGACCGCTCCCTGTCGGGCCCCATCAAGCAGCTCGACCAGATTCAGTCGCTGTTCGGGGAGATGATTCCCGCCAAGACGATCCTGTGGGAGAAGCTCGAGGCGCTGCCCGAGAACAAGGACCTCAAGGTGCCCGACGCGGCCATCATGGCGCCGCCCGTGCCGCTCTCGCAGGCGGCGATGATCGAGCTGAGCTCGTTTGTGTCGCTCACCACCAAGCTCTTTGAGAAGGTGGCGCTGCACCGCCAGCTCACCCTCGGGCAGCGCAGCTCCCTAGAGGCGGCGATCGAGAAGCGCGATTTCGCGCAGCTGGGGCAGTACGCCATCGACGCGAGCGACTACCTGTCCAAGTGCGGCCGCGGCGTGTGCAAGTCGTTTCAGCAGCTCAGCCAGGCGGGGGCGCGCGTGGTGGCGCTGACGTCCCTTGAGATCAAGGACGGCAAGGTGACCACGATCACCCGCGACAGCGCTGAGCCCCGCGTGGTGGCCGTGCAGGACCTCATCATCGTCCCGCGCGTGGACGTGATCGGCGTGGGCGGCAGCGACCTGCAGGCGTACGCGCTGCGCCTTCAGGAGATCGAGAAGCTGCTCGGCGACATCGCCAAGGTGCGCCGCACGTTCGACAAGACGCTCAAGGAGCACATCTCGCTCGAGTGAGGTGAGGCTAGGCGTCTGCGCGGAGGGCGGGGAGGGCGGCGAGGGCGGCGAGGGCGTGGCGGAAGGCGCCGTCGGCGCCGCGGCGCGCCACGCCCACCTCGGTGACGAGGGCGGTGATGTAGCGGTGGGGGGTGACGTCAAAGGAGGGATTCTCCACCTCCACCCCCTCCGGCGCCACCCGCCGGTCGCCGCAGCGCGTGACCTCGAGGGGGCTGCGCTGCTCGATGGGAATCCCCGCGCCGTCGGGGAGGGTGAGGTCGAGGGTGCTGCGCGGCGCCACCACGTAGAAGGGGACGCCGTGGGCGTGGGCGATGAGGGCGAGGCCGTAGGTGCCGATCTTGTTGGCGGTGTCGCCGTTGGCGGCGATGCGGTCCGCGCCCACCCACACGGAGTCCACCTCGCCGCGCGCCATCACGGACGCCGCCATGTTGTCGCAGATGAGGGTGACGGGGAGGCCGTCGCGGTGCAGCTCCCAGGCGGTGAGGCGCGCGCCTTGCAGGTAGGGGCGCGTCTCGTCGGCGTAGACGCGGCGCAGGAGGCCGCGGGCGGCGGCGGCACGGAAGACGCCGAGGGCGGTGCCGTAGCCGCCGGTGGCGAGGGCGCCGGTGTTGCAGTGGGTGAGGACGCGCGCGCCGGGGGCGAGCAGGTCGGCGCCGAGGTCGCCCATGCGGCGGCAGGCGTGGATGTCGTCGGCGTGGAGCGAGAGGGCCTCGCGCTCGAGGGCGGCGGCGAGGGCGGCGGCGGAGGTGTAGGGGCGGGCGCGCCACAGCGGGGCGAGGCGCTTGAGCGCCCACGCGAGGTTGACGGCGGTGGGGCGCGTGGCGTTGAGGCCCGCCGCCGCCTCGTCGAGGGCGGCGCGCGCCTCCTCGGCGCGCGCGGCGGGGGCGTGGGTGGCGAGGGCATGGGCGGCGAGGGCGAGGCCGTAGGCGGCCGTGACGCCGATGGCGGGGGCGCCGCGCACCGCCATCTGCTGAATGCACCACGCCGCCTCGCGCCAGGTGGTGGCGGTGAAGGCGGCCTCCTCGGCGGGGAGGGCGAGCTGGTCGAGGACGCGCAGCGCCGGCCCCCCCTCGCCGCCCGCCGCCCGCCACTCCACCGGCGTGAGGCAGCCAAAGCGCGGGTTGATGAAGGAGTCGTGGGGGGCGCGCGCGGGGCGGTCGTAGCGGTGTGCAGGGGGAGTCATGGTCCTCACTTGGGCATGCGCGAGAGCTTGTTTTGCACGATTCGCACCTTGGAGCCCGCCGGGTAGAGCGCGAGGTAGCGCTCGAGGTGGCGGCGCGCCTCGCGCCAGTCGCCGAGCGCCTCGGCGGCGTAGCCGAGGCCGTAGAGGGCGTCGGCGTGCTGCGGCGTGGCGGAGAGCGCCGCGCGGAACTTGCCCTGCGCGCGCGCCGCGTGCCCCGCCGCCAGCTCACACCAGCCGAGCTGCGAGAGCGCGTCGGCGCTCTGGGGGCGCGCGGCGAGGGCGCGCTCAAAGTGCGCGCGCGCCGCCACCACGCGCCCGCGCTCTAGGAGCGCCTCCCCTTGACGCATGAGCTCCTCAAAGCCCTCCCCCGCCGGCGCGCTGGGCGCGGGAGGCGGGGCGGCGGGCGCGGCGGCGGCGGGCGCGGCGGCGGCGGCGGGCTCCTCGGCGTACGCCCCGCCCCGTGGGGCACCCTCGGGCGCGCGCTCAGCGGAGAGGGGCGCGAGAGCGGGGGCGGTGGGGAGCGAGACCTGGGGGAGCGAGACCGAGGGGTGCGGGGCGAGCGGGGGCGGGGCGGGGGGGGCGCTGGCGAGCAGGTGCGTGAAGCGCGCGTGGTGGGCGCGCGCCCCCGCCGCGTCCCCCGCGCGCTCCGCCGCCAGCTGCGCGTAGCGCTCGTGGCGCGGGGTCTCAAAGACCTGCGGGGAGAGCGCCGCGAGGGCGGCCCAGGGCTCCGCGGCGGGGGCGGCGGGGTCGAGGAGGCGGACGGCGGCGCGCGTCCAGCGGAGCTGCGCGAGCGTGAGCGCCTCGGTCCCGCTCACGAGGTCGGCAGCGCGGAGGTGCGCGTAGGCCTCCGGCAGGTGCCCCTCAAAGGCGGCGAGGCGGGCCGCCACGGCGAGGGCGTGGGCGGAGGGGGCGCGCGCGAGGCAGAGGGCGAGGCGCGCGCGCGCCCCCCCGAGCGGCGCGCTCACGTCGGCGCGCGGCTCATGCCAGCGGCGCACCTCGGCGACGCCGAGGAGCGCGTCCGCCTCGCGCGCGAGCGTCAAGAGCAGGGCGGCGCCGCCGTCGCCGCGCGCCGCGGCGGTGAGCGCGTCGGGGCCCGGGGCGCGCGCCTCCTCGTAGGCGAGCAGGGCGCTCAGCTGCACGCGGATGACCACAGGGTCCACGAGGGCGGGGGGG
>VGTA01000021.1 GCA_016874875.1 Deltaproteobacteria bacterium
TTCATAATCATTAGGAGTGATCTTGCCAAAGATCGTCGATCATGACGCGCGCCGCGCCGATATCTTTAAGAGCAGCTTTGAGCTCTTCGCGGCGCGCGGCTATGCGTCGCTGACGATGCGAGAGCTAGCGCAGGCGCTCTCGGTCTCCACGGGCACGCTCTACCACTACTTCGACAACAAGCGCGCCCTGTTTCAGCAGATGTTCGACTGGATCGCCTCACAGGACGCGCAGGCGGCGCGCGTCGAGGTGCCGGCGGAGGTGCCGCGCGAGCAGCGCCGCGCCCTCCTCAAGGCGTTCTTGATAGGGCGCGCCGAGCACCTCACCAAGGTGCTCAAGCTAGCGGTCGATTTCCAGCGCCACCACACACCCCAGGAGGCGCAGGAGGCGTTCGGCGGGCTGCTTAGGACCTACTTGGACGCCATCGCCGGACAGATGAGCGTGGAGGGGCGCGAGCAGGCGCAGGTGGTGCTGAGCTTGATCATCGGGGTGCTGATGCACCACTCGTTTGACCCTGAGCGGGTGCCCCTCGACGCGCAGCTGCAGCGCGTCATCCAGGTCTGCGCCGCGGGCGGGCTGCTCTAGGCCGCGCCGCCCGCCTCGCCGCTCGCCCCCTGCGGCGCGCCCCCGGGCGCCGGCGCCCGCCCGCGGTAGATGTCGTTGAGGCGCCCGTCGAGCTGCGCGGCAAGCGACTTGAGCAGCGACTCTGTGAGGCTGTTGACGGCGAGCTGCGCTGGGAGGCGCCCCCAGATGGGCAGCGCGTCGAGCGTGGCCTTGAGCCAGGCGTCGAGGGCCGCGGCGCGCTCGGCGAGGGCCTTGGGCGCGGCGGGCTGAGGCGCGGCGGGGGCGCCCGCGTCGCCGGCGGGCTCGGGCGGGAGGCCCGCCCACTCCCTGAGGGCGGCGGTGAGGAGGGCGTCGAGGTCGAGCTGCCCGACGCCGAGGGCGTTGAGGACGACCAGGAGAGTCTGCAGGCCGCCGCGCTGCGCGCGCCACGCGAGCGCGTCGTCGCACGCGCCGCAGGCGGCGGCGAGGGCGCTGGGCAGGGTGGCGTTGAGGTAGCGGACGGGGGGGGCGTCGTCGGGGTGACGCCTGTAGACCTCGGCGCCGCCGAGGGCGCCCTCCGTCAGCAGCCCCAGGAGGGCGCCGCAGGGGCGCGCGCCGAGCGCCTCTTGGGCCCGCGCGCGCGCCGCGGCGACCCGCTGGCTCGCCTCCGCGGCGCGGGGGTCCTGCGCGGGGCGCGCGGCGCCCTCGAGGGCGCTCAGGCGCTCGCAGGCGGCGCGCAGGCGCGGCAGCGAGAAGGTCTCGCGGAGCGCCCACGCGGTGACGCCGAGCGCCCCGACGGCCGCGGCGGCCCCGAGGGCGCCGTGTCCCTCCACAGCGGCGGCGGAGAGGAGCGTCATGTAGAGCCAGGTGGGGGCGCTGAGCTTAGTCTTGAAGAGGCGCAGGAGGAGCGCCTGGGAGGGGGGCGCGGGGGCGTCGGCGGGCGCGGGCGCGGGGGCGGGCGCGGGGGCGTTGGCGAGCGCGGGGGCGTCGGCGGGCGCGGGGGCGTCGGCGGGGGCGCTGAGGGCGAGCAGGCGGCGGGTGACGAGCGCGTAGAGGCCGCGGTGGAGCCACGAGGAGAGCTCGCGCGTGAGGAGGTCCTTGGGGGGGGCGTGCGGGAGGCGGTCGACGAGCGTGAGCGGGTTGATCAGCGCGCGACCGAGGTCAACGCGCGAGAGGCTCTCCGCCCACTCCCGCTCCACGCGCCGCACCTCCGCGTCCCAGTCCGCGAGGGTGAGGGCGCGGGCGAGGGGCAGGCGCGTGGCGCCGGCGTGGAGGTCGCGCAGGACGTCGCGCGCGAGGGCGAGCAGGCGCTCCGGGGGCAGGCGCTTGAGGTGGGCTCCCTCTGGGCGCGCGCGCACGTCGTCGAGGGCGCGCAGCGCCGTCTGCGCCAGCGCCGGGCCCGTGAGGGGGCGCCCCTCCGCCGCGAGCGCCTGCGCGCGCTGGGCGAGCTCGACGTCGGTGGGCGTGAGGGGCGCGGGCGTGAGGGGCGCGAGCGCCTCGAGGAGCTCGCCGGGGCGGACGTGTCGGGCGTTGAGGTTGAGGCGCGCGAGCCAGATAAAGGTGGAGAGCGGCGCGATGACGAGCGTCCAGCGCGTGAGGGTGGTGTGCGCCACGAGCGCGAGCGTGAGCAGGACGGCGAGGGCGGCGAGGGCGGCGAGCAGGGGGCGCGCGAGGTGCGTGAGCTCGGCGCGCAGCGCGCGGAGCGCCTCGGCGCTCTGCCCTTCGCCGCGCAGGCTCTTGAGGAGCTGGTAGCCGCCGTAGGCCACGTAGAGGGCGCCGCTGATCTGGGCGATCGTGAAGAGTGGGCCTAGCCAAGAGATGGCTTGGGTGATGGTGATCATGGGGGCTCTTTGGGTGAGGATTGGGAGAGTTACGAGGGAAGTACGTTTCGTGAGGGTAGTCACCGCGCCGTTCAGAGCAAGATCATCTAAATAAATTCATCGCCCAACAGGCGCTGCCCAACAGGTGCCCAACAGGTGCCCAACAGGTGCCCAACAGGTGCCCAGCAGGTGCCCAGCAGGTGCCCAGCAGGTGCCAGGCACCTGTTATATCCCTAAAAAACCTACCGAAAAGCACACGGCCCACGCCGCCTCTCAAGGCGCCGCAGGCCGCCGTTCAGCGGAGCGGGGGGAGCCCCCTCGCGCGCTCAGGGCACCGGAGCCGGCGCGGGCGCCGCAGCGGGCGCGTCAGCGGGCGCCGCAGCGGGCGCCGCGGCGGGCGCGTCAACGGGCGCCGCCTTCGCCTTCTCACAGCCGCCCTCGCAGGGCGCGCCGCCCGCCGCCTGGCGCGCGCAGCCGTCCTTGCAGGCCTCGCCCTCCGCCGACTTCTTGTCGCAGCCGCTCTCGCAGTCTGCGCCGTCAGCCGCCTTGCCCGACTTCTTATAGGAGCCCTTCTCCGCCATCACCGCGCCCTTATCGCAGCCGCCCTCCGCCTTCTCCCCGCCGCAGCCGCCCGCGCCGGTGGAGATGAGGGGGGCGATCACGAGCGCCACGACGCTCATGAGCTTGACGAGGATGTTGAGCGACGGGCCCGCCGTGTCCTTGAAGGGGTCGCCCACGGTGTCGCCCACCACCGCCGCCCTGTGGGTGGGGGTGCCCTTCTTGTGCACGGAGCCGTCCTTCATGGTGAAGCCGGGGCCCTCAAAGCTCTTCTTGGCGTTGTCCCACGCGCCGCCGGCGTTGGACATAAAGATCGCCAAGAGCACGCCCGAGGCGGTGACGCCGGCGAGCAGCCCGCCGAGGGCCTCGGGGCCCGCGAGGAAGCCCACCACCACGGGCGTGATCACCGAGAGCAGCCCCGGGGCGATCATCTCGCGGATGGAGGCCTTGGTGGAGATGTCGATGCAGCGACCCACGTCGGGCTTCACGCCCTCGCGGCCCTCCTTGAGGCCGTCGATCTCGCGGAACTGGCGGCGGACCTCCTCGATCATGTCCATGGCGGCGGTGCCCACCGCCTTCATGGCCATCGACGAGAAGAGGAAGGGGAGCATGGCGCCCACGAAGAGCCCGCCCATCACGATGGGCTTGCTCACGTCGATGCCGCTGATGCCGGTCTGCTGAATGAAGGCCGCGAAGAGCGCCAGGGCGGTCATGGCGGCGGAGGCGATGGCGAAGCCCTTGCCGATGGCGGCGGTGGTGTTGCCCACGGCGTCGAGCTTGTCGGTGCGCTCGCGCACCTCGGGCTTCTGGTGGGACATCTCCGCGATGCCGCCGGCGTTGTCGGCGATGGGCCCGTAGGCGTCCACGGCGAGCTGGATGCCGGTGGTGGAGAGCATGCCGAGGGCGGCGATGGCCACGCCGTAGAGGCCGGCCACGTAGTTGGCGCCCACGGTGCCCGCCGCGATCACGAGGACGGGGAAGAGCGTCGACTCCATGCCCACGGCGAGGCCGGCGATGATGTTGGTCGCCTCGCCCGTCTTGCTCTGCTCGACGATGCTGTTGACGGGATTCTTGCCCATGGAGCAGTAGTAGCTGGTGATCATGCCCACCGCCACGCCGGCGGCGAGGCCGATGATGGTGGCGTAGCCCACCTGCTGCGCCGTCACCACGGTGCCGCTAAACGACAGGCCCTCAGCGGGCCAGATCTGCTGCGCGATGAAGAAGGTGGCCACGGCCATCACGCCCGCCGCGCCAAAGGCGCCGGCGTCGAGCGCCAGCTGGGGGTTGCCGCCCTCCTTGGTCTTGACGAAGAAGGAGCCCACGATGGAGCAGACGATGCCCACGGCGGCGATGACGAGGGGCAGGGCGATGGGGCGGAGCGCGTCGGTGTCGCTGAGCGCGCCGCCGGCGGCGCTCAGGGCGCCGAGGCCGAGCACCATGGTGCCGATGATGGCGCCCACGTAGCTCTCAAAGAGGTCGGCGCCCATGCCGGCCACGTCGCCCACGTTGTCGCCCACGTTGTCGGCGATGGTGGCGGGGTTGCGCGGGTCGTCCTCGGGGAGCCCCGCCTCCACCTTGCCCACGAGGTCCGCGCCCACGTCAGCGGCCTTGGTGTAGATGCCGCCGCCCACGCGCGCGAACAGCGCGATGGACGAGGCGCCCATGGAGAAGCCCGTCAGCACGTTGAGGGTGGTGGACATGCCCGTGGCGCCGAAGCTGCCGTAGAGGGCGATAAAGAGGCCGCCGAGGCCCACGAGGCCGAGGCCCACCACGCACATGCCCATCACGGAGCCGCCGGCGAACGCCACGGCGAGGGCGTCGGGGAGGCTCTTGCGCGCGGCGGCGGTGGTGCGGACGTTGGCGTTGGTGGCCACGCGCATGCCAAAGTACCCCGACAGCGCCGAGGTGAAGGCGCCGATCACGAACGACACGGCGATGAGGGGGCTCTGCCCCGCGCCGCCGCTCATGTTGCTCCAGGCGAGGAGCGCGGCGACCACGACCACGAAAATGGCGAGCACCTTGTACTCGGCCTTGAGGAAGGCGATGGCGCCTTCTTGGATGAGCTCGGCGATGTTGCGCATCGTCTCGTCGCCGGCGTCTTGCTTCTTGACCCACGCCGCCTTAAAGAAGGCGTACAGCAGGGCGAGGACGCCCGCCGCCGGGACGGCGTAGATGAGGGAGTTGATGTCCAAAAAGACTCTCCTTGTCTGGGGCTGGGGGGGGGGGGGGGGCGGGCGGGGCCGGCGGGGGGGGGGGGGGAGCGGGGGGGGGGGGGGGAGCGGGGGGGGGCGCTTGGGTATTGGGCGGGACTCGGGCGGGGTCAGGGGGAGACCTCAGCACAGCACACCCGATGGCGTGCACGCAAACGCTACAAAAGAGCGCCCCCGCCGCCTTGCGCGGCTCACACTCTCTCACCGCTCTTGAGGCGCGCGAGGCGCGACCGAAGCGCTTCTAAAGAATCTTTACCGCTGGGGCGGTCGCGGCTAGCGTGCCTCCCCTCCCTTATCTGCTGACCTCTAGTCCACCGCCACGGAGCGCCTCATGATCTGCACGTCCCTTTTTCGCCTCTCGGCCCTCGCCCTCGCCCTCAGCCCTCTCAGCGCCCTCGCCGACACCTTCACCCTCGACGCCTCTCACAGCGCCATCCTCTTCAAGGCGAAGCATTTCGGCGTGGGCTACACCTACGGGCGCTTCAACAAGATCACGGGCTCTTACACCGGCGGCGCCGCCCCCGCCGTGAGCTTTGAGGTGGACGCCTCGAGCGTGGACTCCGCCAACGCCAAGCGCGATGACCACCTCAAGGGCCCCGATTTCTTCAACGTCAACGAGACGCCCAAGATCACCTTCAAGAGCACCAAGTGGGAGGACAAGGGCAACGGCCTCGCCCACGTGACGGGCGACCTCACCCTCCACGGCGTCACCAAGGCCATCACCGTGCCCGTCACTAAGGTGGGCGAGGGCAACGACCCCTACGGCGGCTACCGCGTGGGCTTCGAGACCACCTTCACGGTCAAGCGCTCCGATTTTGGGATCAGCTACGGCCTCCCCGCCGCCGTGAGCGACGAGATCACCCTCATCGTGAGCTTTGAGGGCACGCGCGACAAATGAGCCTGAGCCCCACCGCTGAGGCCGCGCTGGCGCTGCTCTGGGGCACGCTCCTCGCCCCCGCCGCGAGTCTGCTGGCGGCGGCGGGGCTCGGGCGGGTGGGGCGGGGGGGCGCCCCCGCCCCGGCGCTCGCCCTCGCCCTCGCCCCCGCCCTCGCCCTCGTCGGCGTGGCGGGCCTCGGGGAGCTCACGCGGCTCGGGGCGCGGTCGTGGTGGGCGCTCGCGCCCCTGCTCCTCTGCCTCGGCGCCCTGCGCGCCCCCGCCCTCGGCGCCCTCGGCGCGCTGGGGGGGGCGTGGCTGGTGGTGAGCGGCCACGCGGGCCTCATGGCCGAGGGGGCGGCGCTCGCCTTGGCGCGCGGGTGGGTGCTCGAGCCCGCCGCCCTCGGCTTGGCGGTGGGCGCGGCGCTGTGGCGCCTGGCGGGAGAGGCGGGCGAGGGCGCGGGCGACGCGGGGAGCGCGCCGCGCCCGCTCGCGCTCGCAGCGGGCCTCGCGCTCTCCTACGCCGCCGCCGCCGCGGCGCTGGCCGCCAGCGGGAGCGCCTCCGCGGGGCAGCTCCTCGGGGCCGTGGGGCTGTCGGTGGCCGCCGTGGGGCTGTGGGCGGCGCGGGCGGGCGGGGCGGGGGGCGGCGCCCTCGGGGCGGTCGTCTCCTACGCGCCGCTGCCCACCGCCGCGCTCTACGCTCATCACTTCTTGAGTCCCGCCCTGCCCACCCCCGTCGCCGCCGCGCTCATCGCGCTGCCGCTCCCCCTCGCCCTCGCGCCGCGGCGCTGGTGGGCGGGGGGCGGGGGGCGGCAGGTGGCGGTGGCGCTGGCGCTGGCGGGCGCGGCGGCGGCGGTGGCGCTGGGGCTCGTGGCGGTGGTGGAGCTGGCGCGGGCGGCGGCGGCGGCGGCGGACCCGTATGGGGCAGGGTACTAATAGAGCCTCGGCGGTGCTTCTTGCCGCTTGTGTCGCCCCGCGCTCTTTGCCTAGCCTAGCGAGCCGCCTTCGCCCTTCGCCCTTCGCCCTTCGCCCTTCGCCCTTCGCCCTTCACCCTTCGCTCTTCGCCCCTCCCCTACCCCCCTCACGGCCCCAACAGGAGTCTCCCCCCTATGCCCTCGCCGAGTCTCGCCGCCCCCCACGCTCTCGCCCTCTCGCGCCTCGAGGCGCTCGCCGGAAACCTCTGGTGGTGCTGGGGGGACCCCGACGGTGCCTGGCTGCGCGAGAGCGCGGCGCACGGCGGTAACCCCCGGCGTATGCTCCGCGCCCTCAGGGCGGAGGGGGGGGCGCTCTCTGCGTACCTCGATCGCCACGCCGAGGACCTCGCGCGCGCCCACCGCGCCTTTGAGGACTACATGAGCCCCGCCGCCCGCGCCGCCGCCTGGCACGCGCGCGCCGGGGCGCCCTGCGGCGAGGGGGCGCGCGGCCCGGAGGTCGCCTACTTCTGCGCGGAGTTCGGGCTCCACGAGTCGGTGGCGATCTACTCGGGCGGGCTCGGCATCCTCGCCGGCGACCACGTCAAGAGCGCCTCCGACCTCGCCCTCCCCTTTGTGGGCGTGGGGCTCCTCTACCGCAACGGCTACGTGCAGCAGCGCCTCGACGCCGCGGGGTACCAGCAGAGCGAGCACCTCACCTACGACTTTGACGACTACCCCCTCACCCCCGCCCTCGACGCCCACGGCGCGCCGGTGCTGGTGGAGGTGCCCGTCCTCGGCGACCGGTGCGTGGCGCGGGTGTGGCGGCTGGCGGTGGGGCGCGTGGAGGTCCTGCTGCTCGACGCCGACCATGACGGCAACCCCCCCGCGCTCCGGGCGATCACCGCCAAGCTCTACGGCGGCGATTCGGTGACGCGCGCGCAGCAGGAGCTGCTGCTCGGCGTGGGCGGCGTGCGCGCCCTGCGCGCCCTCGGCTACGCCCCCACCACCTTCCACCTCAACGAGGGGCACTCGTCTTTCCTGTCGCTCGAGCGTCTGCGCGAGGAGGTGGCGGCGGGTCGCAAGCGGGAGGAGGCGCTCG
Organism: Deltaproteobacteria bacterium; assembly: GCA_016874875.1. Lineage (GTDB taxonomy): Bacteria > Myxococcota_A > Bradymonadia > UBA7976 > VGTA01 > VGTA01. The sequence goes on from VGTA01000021.1 coordinate 8,016, forward strand.
CGCGGGTGCGCGCCACCTCCGTCTTCACCACCCACACCCCCGTGGAGGCAGGGCACGACCGCTTTGACCCCGACCTCGCCTGGCGCGCCCTCTCGTGGCTCGCTGAGCCGCTCGGGCTCACCCGCGACGCCCTCCTCGCCCTCGGGCGCTGGCCCGACGAGCGCGACCCGGGCGCGCTGTTCAACATGACGCTCCTCGCCCTCCACACCTGCGCCCACCTCAACGGCGTCGCCGCGCTCCACGGCGAGGTGTCGCGCGAGATGTTCGCGCGCTTCTGGGACGTCGACCCCGCCGCGGCGCCCATCACCCACGTGACCAACGGCGTCCACGCCCCCACCTGGCAGGAGCCCGCCGTCCGCGCCCTGCTGCGGCTCGGGCTCGGCGGCGCGGGGGCGGAGCGCGAGGGGGGCGACCCGGCGTGGGCGCGCATCCACGAGCTCCCCGACGAGGCGCTGTGGGGCGCGCGCGCCGCCGCCCGCGCCCGCCTCCTCACCCTCGCCCACCAGCGCGAGGCGGCGCGCCGGGCGCGCCTGGGGCTGCCGGCCTGGGGGAGCCGCCTCGACCCCCACGCCCTCACCATCGGTTTCGCCCGCCGTTTCGCCACCTACAAGCGCGCCGCGCTCATCTTTAGCGAGCTCGACCGCCTCGTGCGGCTCCTTGAGCGCGCGCCGGGCCCCGTGCAGCTGCTCTTCTCGGGCAAGGCGCACCCGGCGGACGAGGGGGGCAAGGCCCTCGCCCGCGCCGTCTATGAGGCGAGCGAGCACCCCGCGCTGCGCGGGCGCGTGCTGCTCGTGGAGGACTACGACATGGAGGTGGGGCGCGCCATGGTGCGCGGCGCCGACGTGTGGCTCAACAACCCGCGCCGCCCCAAGGAGGCGAGCGGCACGAGCGGCATGAAGGTGGCGATGAGCGGCGGCCTCAACCTCTCGATTCTCGACGGGTGGTGGCCCGAGGGCTTCAATGGCCTCAACGGCTGGGCGATCGGCGAGCCCAAGGACTACGCCGATGAGGCGACGCAGGACCGCGAGGACGCCGATTCCCTCTACTCCCTCCTAGAGCGCGAGGTGATCCCGGCGTTCTTTGAGCGCGACGAGGCGGGGCTGCCGCGCCGCTGGCTGCGCATGGTGAAGGAGTCCATCGCCACCTGCACCCCCGGCTTCCACAGCGACCGCCAGGTGCGCGACTACGCGCGCCTGCTCTACGCGCAGGCGAGGGGCTGAGGTGATCGCTGCGCCGCGCGCCCTGCTCGCGCCCCTCGCGCTGCTCGCGCCCCTCGCGCTGTTCGCGGCCTGCGGGGGCGGCGAGCGCGCGCCGCGCCTCTATTACGAAACCACGCTCGTCAAGACGCCCGACTCCAACGCTCAGGAGTACGCGAATCTCCAGCGCGCCGTCCCCAAGCTGCTCGAGGGGCGGCGGGTGTCGGTGGTGGAGAGGGGGGAGGCGCGCGCGGTGAGTCCTCGGCAGCTCGCGCAGCTCCCGCACGCGCTCCTGCGCGCCCTCTGGATCGCGCAGCAGGAGAGCTTCTTTGGGGGCGAGCTCGACCTCAAGGTGCGCACGCCGCAGGGGACGACGCCGGTGACGGTGTGGGTGGGCGTGGGCGGCGACGTGCGGGCGCAGGCGGGCGCGTGGCCCAGCCGCCCCGCCCCGCGCAGCCCCGAGGAGCTCGAGCGGCGCTGGCGGGTGCAGGTGGACGCGAAGGACCGCGGGTGGTCCGAGCGCGCCCTGCGCGCCCTCGACGTGGCGCTGTCGCTCTTGTCGCCTGAGGAGCTCGCGCTCATGCGCGATGTGCCGATCTTCCGCGAGAAGCGCGGCGACTCCAAGCGCAAGGCGGCGCTCTACACGCAGGGGACCAACTGCGCGGCGCGCGTCACGCTCTACGACACCGCGGTTACGGCGCAGAGCGACCAGTTCATCGGGGACGTGAGCGTGCCGGAGCGCATCTACCCCATCACCACGATGGCGCTGCTCCACGAGGTGGGCCACGCCGTCCACAACGCCCCAGGGCGGCGGGCGCAGTGCGCGTACCTCAAGGCGGTGGCGGAGCGCAACGCCCTCGCCCAGCGCGCCAACGCCGCCCGCGGCGCCGAGAACGCGCGGCTGGTGTCGGAGGTGGCGGCGCGCGACAAGCGGCTCAAGGGGCTCGAGGCGGCGATGACGCGCGGCATGAAGCGCGGCCCCGTCCTCGCGGCGTACGTGAAGGCGCGCGGGAAGCGCCGCGCCCCCACCAACTACGGCGAGACGTCGGACGGGGAGTCGTTCGCGGAGTCGTTCGCCCTGTATCGCGCGGACCCCAAGGCGCTCAAGCGCGCCCTCCCCACCGCCCACGCGTGGTTCGGCGCGGGGGCGCACCTCAAGGAGATGAGTAAGTGATGTTGAAGCCCCCCGCAGGCCCGCTCCCCACGCCCCTCCCCGCCGGCGCCCCCCTGCGCCCCGGGCGACTCCCGCGCCTGAGCGCGCCGCTCGTGATCGCCGTGATGGACGGGGTGGGGCTGCGCGCGCCCGCCCCCGACGGCGCGCCCGCGGCGGGCGACGCGCTCGCGCTCGCCCGCACGCCCACCCTCGACGCGCTCTGGGCCCGCTACGGGCGCCTCCCCCTCGCCGCCCACGGGCGCGCGGTGGGGATGCCCACCGACGCCGACATGGGCAACAGCGAGGTGGGGCACAACGCGCTCGGCGCCGGGCGAGTCTTTGAGCAGGGGGCGAGTCTGGTGCGCGACGCCATCGCCTCGGGGGCGCTGTGGGAGGGCGAGGGGTGGCGCTGGCTCATCGAGGGCGCCCTCGCCACCGAGGAGCCCATGCACTGGATCGGGCTGCTCAGCGACGGCAACGTCCACAGCCACCAAGACCACCTCCACGCCCTGCTCCGCCGCGCCGCCGCCGAGGGGGTGCGCCGCGGGCGCGTCCACGCGCTGTGGGACGGGCGGGACGTGAGCGAGGTGAGCGCCCACCTCTACCTCGCGCGGCTCGAGGAGGTGCTCGCGGAGCTCAACGCGCAGGGGCTCGACTACCGCGTGGCGAGCGGCGGCGGGCGCATGACCACCACCATGGACCGCTACGAGGCGGACTGGGCGATGGTGGAGCGCGGCTGGCGCGCCCACGTGCTCGGCGAGGGCCCCCGCCACCCCTCCGCCGCCGCCGCCCTCGCCGCCGCCCGCGCCGCCGCCCCCGGCATCGGCGACCAGGCGCTGCCGCCGTTCGTGGTGGTGGACGCGGCGGGGGAGCCGGTGGGGCCGATTCGCGACGGGGCGAGCGTGTGCCTCTTCAACTTCCGCGGCGACCGCGCCATCGAGCTCACGCGCGCCTTTGAGGAGGGGGAGGGCTTTGGGGGCTTCGGGCGCGCGCCGGTGCGCGCGCGTTTCGCGGGCATGACGCAGTACGACGGCGACCTCAAGCGCCCCGCGCGCTTCTTGGTGAGTCCCCCGCAGATCAATGGCACCATGGGCGAGCTGCTGGCGCGCTCGGGGGTGCGGCAGCTCGCCTGCAGCGAGACGCAGAAGTTTGGGCACGTGACCTACTTCTGGAACGGCAACCGCTCCGGCGCCTTTGACCCCGCCCTAGAGACCTACGTCGAGGTCCCCAGCGACGGCGTCCCCTTCGAGGAGCGCCCCTGGATGAAGGCCGCCGAGGTCACCGACGTGGCGCTGCGCGCGCTCGAGGAGGGCCGCCACGCCCTGATTCGGCTCAACTACGCCAACGGCGACATGGTGGGGCACACGGGGGACCTGCGCGCCACCGTCCTCGCCCTAGAGGCGCTCGACCTGTCGCTCGCGCGCCTGCTGCGCGGCGTGGAGCGCGCCGGGGGGCTCGCGCTCATCACCGCCGACCACGGCAACGCCGAGCAGATGTACGAGCTCGACAAGCAGACGGGGGCGCCCCTGCGCGGCCCCGACGGCGCCCCCAAGCCGCTCACCAGCCACACGCTCAACCCCGTGCCCCTCACGCTCTTTGACCCCCACGGCAAGGCCCCCCGCCTGCTCACCGCCGAGGAGGCGGCGGCGGCGGGGCTGCGCCCAGGGCTGGCCAACGTGGCGGCGACGGCGCTGGAGCTGATGGGGTTTGAGGCGCCGGAGGGGTACGAGCGGAGCGTGGTGCGCTAGGGCGCTGCTCGCGCTCGGTTTTTCAGCCCCGACCTGTCCGCAGCGGGCCGCGGGGAGCGTTAACGAGCGTGTCCCTCTCCCCCCACGCCGCTCGGAGCCCCGAATGTCACACCCCAGCACGCCCCACAGCCTCTCCTGGAGCCCCTCCGCGACCTCCTCCGCGACCCCCTCCGCGAGTCGCCCCACCCAGCACGCGCGCCACCCGCACCGCGGCGCTCACCTCACCGTCCACTACGCCACCTTCTACCACCACGGCGTGGACTGCGGCGACGGCACGGTGATCCACATGTCCCGCGAGCTCGGCGGGGTGCGCCGCTCTAGTTTCGAGGAGTTCGCCGATGGGCGCGATGTCTACATCGAGGAGCTGCCCGCGCGCTTCTCCCCCGACGAGGTCGTCCGGCGCGCGGCGGGGCGGCTCGGCGAGGGGGGGTACAACGTCGTGAGCAACAACTGCGAGCACTTCGCCACCTGGTGCCGCGAGGGCCACGCCCGCTCTCGTCAGGTGGGCGACGTGAAGCGCCGCCTGTGCTGCGCCGCGGTCAAGACCGCGGGGCGCGAGCTGAGCAAGGTGCTGATCAAGGAGGGGGTCAAGGAGGGCACCCGCCTCGCCGCGCGAGAGGGGGTGAAGGCGGCGGGCAAGACGGTGGGCAAGACGCTCGTGAAGGGGGGCGGGCTGATGATCGCGGCGGACGCGGCGCAGATCGCCGTGGAGCACCTCGGGGGCAACCTCGGGCTCAACCAGGAGGAGGCCAAGACGGCGGGGCGCGCCGTGGGCTGCGGCGCGCACGTCGCCATCGGCGCCGCCTGCGGCGGGCCCGTGGGGGCGGTGGTGGGGGCGGCGGTGTGGGGCCTCGGGGAGGTCATCGGGGGGCTCTTTGACTGAGCGGGCGAGGCGGGGCGCCGAGGTCGGGCGGGGCGGCGCGCTCAGGCGTCGGCGAGCGCGGGCTGCGCGAGGAACGCATCAAACCAAGACGCCCCCGCCGCGCCCTCCCCGTTGAACCACTGCGTAAAGGAGGGGAGCCCCAGCAGCGAACGGCAGCTGTCCTCGTACTGGCTGAGCTGCACAGGGCGCCCGTGCGCGGCGTCATTGCGCAGCTCCCGGAGCGAGCGCACGGCGTCCAGCTCCACGAGCTCGAGCCACTCCCCCCACCCCGAGGGGAGCGCAAAGCGCGGGAGGGCGCCCGCCCGCGCGATCCGCTTGAGCGCGTAGAGGAGCGCCTCGATGTGCCCGAGCGTGCAGGCGCCCCCCTTGGTGTACTCGCTGAGGCGCTGCCTGTAGTGCTCGCCCCCCTTGCCGTTGAGGAACTCAGAGATGTCATTCATCTGACGCTGCACCAGGCGCTTGATGTGCTCCTCAAAGGCCACGCAGATGAGCTGCGCGAGGTTCACCATCGAGAGGTTGATGAGCTTCTCCATCTGGGTTCTCTCGAGGGCGTCAATGCACAGGATGCTCTCCACGAGGGGGTGCCCAGGGGGGAGGCCGAGCCTCTCCGTGAGCAGGTGCTGGCCGCGGGTGTTCTCGGGGGGGGCGCTCTCCGTGGACTGAAGCAAAGAGAGCTTGTCCTTGAGGGTGTCCATCAAAGGGGAGGTCTTGAGCCTCTCACCGAGGTACGCCCCCACGGCCACGGAGCCCACCATCGCGGTCAGGGCGCCGAGCGGCCCCCGCGTGAGGGTCGGCGCCACAGCGCGAAGCACTGTGCCGACTCCTGCGCCAAGCGCGCCGCCGATGAGCGGGTACAGGACGGTGTCGCGCGTCAGCTCACGGGAGAGGCGCTCAACGACGCTGAGATCGAGCAGCCCGCCGCTCTGGATGAGCTGGTGTGCTTCTTCGATGAGGGTGTTTGTCTTGTCGAGCTCAAGCATCTCGGTGCTCCTCTGTTTGATCGCCGCGCGTGGCGCCCTGCTCCTGCGGTGGGGCGTGCGGCTTAAGTAGCACCGCTGGTTGAGCGTCTC
>VGTA01000022.1 GCA_016874875.1 Deltaproteobacteria bacterium
CGCCCCCTCCCCCCAGCGCGCCGCCCTCCCCCCCCAGCGCGCCGACCGACCACGGCGCCCTCGACGCCCTGCAGCGCCAGCTCAGCGAGCAGCGGCGCGCCCTCGATGAACAGCGGCGCGCCTTTGAGGGGCAGCTGCAGGCGCTGCGGGCGCAGCACGACAAGGCCCTGCAGGAGCGCAGCCTCTACCGGCAGCAGACGCAGGAGCTCGAAGGCGAGCAGGCCACCCTCGCGCAGACCTGCGCCGACCTCTCCACCGAGCTCGAGCAGGTGCGCGGCGACGTCGACGGCCTGCGCGCCGAGCTCACCGCGCAGCAGCAGATTCGCCAGAGTCTCGACCACGCCAACCAGCAGAAGCAGGCGTGGCAGGCGCGCGCGCAGGAGCTCGAGGAGCAGGTGCAGTCGGGCGAGCGCCTCACGCAGCAGCTGCGCGCCCTCGGCATGGAGAGCTTTGACGACCAGGTGAAGCTCTTTCAGACGCTGCTCACCTCCCCCGAGAGCGCCGCGCAGCTCTTTGGGGTGATCAAGATGGTGGACCGCGACGGCGTGCAGCGCCTCTTTCGGCGCTGGGTGGTGCCCACCTGCGCCCACCCGCTCTGCAACCAGACCAACACCCTCAAGCGCGCCCTCAGCCTGCGCGTCGACCGCCCCAAGCGCTGCGAGGTGTGCGCCGGCGAGCTCGACAGGAGGTGGTTTAAGCGGATGTCGGCCACCTGCGAGCGCGCCAGCCTCAAGCGCTTCCTGATGGTGGGCGGCGAGGCGATCCATGACCGCCTGCGCGCCCTCATGGAGGGGGACGCCGTGGAGTTTCGCCTCATCAGCACCCTCGAGGCCAACGCCCGCGCGCGCATCCAGAGTCGCCTCGGCAGCTGCGACCTGCTCATCCTCTGGCCCGCCGCCTCCCTCAACGCTGCCACCGTGGAGGCATACCGCGCCGAGGCGCCCCTGGCCAGCTGCCCCGTGCTCGAGCTGAGCGGCGACAGCGCCGACGTGGCACGCCTCGCCCGCCACGTGCTCAACATCGCCTCGCGCGGCGCCCTCCTCGGCTAGCCCGCCGCCCCCTCACCCCTCAGCAGGGCGCCGCGGGCGCCGCCCCCTCCGCCGCGCGCTGCGCGCGCCCGCCGCGCGCCAGGCGCACCGCCTCCGCGCAGATCTCGTCGAGGAGGGCGGAGTGCTGCACGTAGTCCTTGTGCGTGTTGTCGAGGTCGAGGAGCGGCGTCTCGGCGTAGTGCGCGAAGTGGTGCTCATAGCGCTCACAGAGGCGAGTGAGGTAGGCGCGGTCGAAGTTGTGCTCGTAGGGGCGCGCGCGCTTCTGGATGCGCTGGATGAGCGTGTCGAGGTCGGCGTGGAGGTAGATCAGCACGTCGGGGGGGCGCACGCAGGTGGAGAGGGAGCCGTAGACCTCCTCATAGAGCTTGAGCTCCTCGGCGCCGAGGGTGAGCTCGGCGAAGATGCGGTCCTTGAGGAGGTGATAGTCGGCGAGCACGTTGTGCTCGAGCCGCTGATAGAGCTCCTTCTGCTGACGAAAGCGCGACATCAGGAAGAAGAGCTGCGTCTGAAACGCGTAGCGGGCGGGGTCGCCGTAGAAGGCGCTGAGGAAGGGGTTCTCCTCCACCACCTCGAGCAGGACCTGCCCGCCGAGGCGCTCCTGGAGGCCGCGGACGAGCGTGGTCTTGCCCACGCCGATGGGGCCCTCGACGGCCACATAGATGAGTTCGCCGCCGAGGTCGGCGCGGAGGTCACGCGCGCCGCTGGGGCGCGGTTCGGGAGGGGTTGTGCGCTGGGGGGCAGACACAGAGGCTCCTTTCTGCCATGAGCGCGCCGAGGCGCGCGGGGGGGAGAGCGGGGGGGCGCGCGGCGAGACGCGCGGCGCCCTCAGCGCCGCTCGAGGGGGGCGAGGGCCGCCACGGCGGCCTCGAGGGCGACCTGCGCCACGGGGTGCGGGTCGCCGAGGGCGGCGCGCAGCGCGGGCAGGGCGCGGGGGTCTTGGAGGCGCCGCAGGCCCTCCGCCGCCGCCACGCGCGCCGCCCAGTCGGAGTCCGCGAGGGTGGCCTCGAGGGGGGCGCGCAGGGCGGGGAGGGCGGCGGCGCCGGCGGCGAGGGCGGCGCGCTTGCGGACCTCGGGGTCGGGGTCCCTGAGCGCCTCCTTGAGGCCGAGCTCGTCGGGGACGTGCCCGAGCAGGTAGGCGGCGGCGGCGCGGGCGGGGGGGTCGCCGCCGCGGAGCGCCTCCGCGATCGCCACGAGCGCCACCTGCCGCGGCAGGCGGCGGAGGGAGGCGCCGAGGGCCGCGCGCTCCTCCCCCCCCTGCCCGGCGGCGCCCGTCACCACCGCCCGCGCTACGCGCGCGAGCGCCTCGGCGGGCAGCGCCGGCGGCGGCGCCCCGGGGGCGCGGGGGGCCACCAAGAAGCCGACGGCGAAGGCGGCGTTGCGGCGGACGCCGTAGTCGGGGTCGCGGAGCGCCGCCGAGAGGCTGGGCAGGGCGGCGAGGTCGCGGAGGCGACCGAGCCCCATCACCGCGAGCTGGCGCAGGACGGCGTCGGGGTGCGCGAGCGCCTCATAGAACAGCGGCGCCGAATCCGGGCGCTCGAGCTCGCTGAGGGCGCGGAGGGCGGCGCCCTGCGTGGCGTTGTCGACGCCGGGGCGCCCCCAGGCCCACGCCAGCGCCCGCGCGGCGCGCTCCGCCGCCGCGCCCCCGCCGCGCAGGGCGAGCTCCCCGAGCGAGTAGGCGGCGGCGGCGCGCACCTCCTCGTCGGGGTCCTCCGCGAGGAGGCGCGCGATGGGCTCGAGGGCGCCCTGCAGCCCGAGGTGACTCAGGGTGTAGGCGGCGCCGATGCGCACCTCGGGGTCCTCGTCGCCGAGGGCGACCTGCAGCAGCTTCACCGCCTCCACGTCCGTCTGCCACGCGATCTGCGTGAGGGCGGCGGTGGGGTCGGCGAACCCCGCCTCCCAGGCGCCCGCGTCGGGCATCGCGCTCGCGCGGCGCTGCCCGATGGCGAGGAGCGCGCTGAAGGCCGCGCCGCGCACGTCCTCGTGGGCGTCGCGCAGGGCGCTGAGGAGCGGGTTGGTGGCACGCAGGTCGCCGAGCGCCCCGAGGGCGTCGCAGATCGCCTCGCGGAGCGCCGCGGAGGGGGCGACGAGGGCGCGGACGAGCGGCGCCACCGCCTTGGGGTCGCCGAGGGCGCCGAGGCGCTCGGCGGCGCGCGCGGCCTCGCGCGCGGCGTCGTCGGAGGGGGGCAGGCCGCCCTCCCCGCGCGCGCCGGCGGCGAGGGCGTCGAGGAGGCGGGGGTCCACGGCGCTCACTCCTCGCCCCCCTCGTCGGCGGCGCCGGCGAGGCGGCTGAGCTTCTTGTGCAGGCCCTCGCGCGTGATGCCGAGCGCGCGCGCCGTCTGAGTCTTGCTGCCGCCGTGCGCCTCGAGGGCGCGGCGGAGGAGGGCGAGCTCGAGGTGATCCATCATCTCCTTGAGCGTGCCCTCGAGGTTGAGCGCCTCAAAGACCACGTCCTCGCCCCCCGCCTTGAGGCCGCTGATGTGAGGGGAGAGGTCCTCCTCCAAGACGAGGTCGCCCTCAAAGCGGCTGATCAGGGCGCGCTGCACCTCGTTCTGCAGCTCGCGCACGTTCCCCGGCCACGAGTAGCGGCGGAGGCAGCGCAGGGCGCCCTCCGAGAAGCCGCTCACCGCGCGCCCGAACTCCTCGGAGTAGCGGCGGAGGAAGGCGCGCGCGAGCAGCGCCACGTCCTCGCCGCGCTCGCGCAGCGGCGGCAGGTGGACGGGGTAGACGTGCAGGCGATAGAAGAGGTCCTGGCGAAAGGTGCCCGCGCGCACCATCTCGGCGAGGTCGCGGTGCGTGGCGCTGATCACGCGCACGTCCACCTTCTTGGGGCGCGGCGCGCCGATGGGCCACACCTCGCCCTCCTGCAGCGCGCGCAGCAGCTTGGCCTGCAGCGCGGGGGGCATCTCCCCCACCTCATCGAGGAACACGCTGCCCCCATCGGCGAGCTCAAAGAGGCCCTTCTTGTCGCGGTCGGCGCCGGTGAAGGCGCCCTTGGCGTGCCCAAAGAGCTCGCTCTCTAGGAGGCTCTCGGGCAGCGCGCTGCAGTTCTGCGCCACAAAGAGCGCCTCCCGGCGCGCGCTCTGGTAGTGGAGGGCGCGCGCGATTAGCTCCTTGCCGGTGCCCGTCTCGCCGTGGATGAACACGGGCACCTTGAGGTCCTTGACGCGCGAGATGTTGAGGGCGATGGCGCGCATGCCCTCGCTCTCCCCGATCAGGCCGCTCACCTCACGGCGCTCGGGGTGCTGCAGGTAGCGGAGGCCGCCCTTGAGCTGCTCCTCCGCCACGCGCAGGCGCCGCACGAGGCGCGCGCTCTCCGCGGCGAACGAGATCGTGCTCGCCGCCACCGTGAGCAGCTCTAGGTCCTCCGCCCCAAAGACGCCCACCGCCGCGCGGTTGTCCACCTGCAGCACGCCGCACACCTCCGCCCCCACCCAGAGCGGCACCACGAGCACGCTGTAGAGGCCCGCCGTGAGCACCGAGCGCGCCCCCCCCACCTCGCGCGAGGCGTCCATCAGCAGCATCGCGCGCTTGCGCTCGCTCACGCGCTTGATGAGCGTACGGCTCATCGGCAGCTCCACGCGCCCCCCCGCCCTGCTCTCCGAGAACACCACCGGGTAGTGGCAGCCGTCCTCCTCCTTGAGCGCGATGGCCACGTGCGAGGCGCGCGGCAAGAGGTCAAACACAAAGCGCGCGGCGGCGCGGAGGGTGTCGTCGAGGTCCACGCTCTGCCCGAGGAGCGCGCTGTGCTTAAAGAGCAGGTGGAGGCGCGCGGCGGACGGCGCGGCGGCCCCCTCGGCGAGGAGGCGGTCGGCGTAGGCGCCCACGTCGCTGATGGGGCGCTCCGCGATGGGCGCGGGCTCCTCCTCCTCCTCCCCCGCGCACTCCACGCGCACCGTCAGCGCCCGCCCCTCATACGAAAAGCGCAAGCGGTCGCCGCGCCAGAGCTCCACGCGCTCGCCGCTGAGGGCGGCGACCTCATCGTCGCGCTCAAGGGACACCCGCAGGTCGAGCTCCGCGCTCACCGCCGCCTCAAAGGTGAGCGCGCCGTCGCGCTCGCGGACGAGCCCGAGCACGCTCGGCATCAAGAGTAGGCGCGGGAGCGCCGCCGCGTCCCCGAGCGTCGACAGCGGCAGCTGCGCGAGCTCCTCGCCCCCCCCCTTCAGGTCCTCGGCGATGAGCGCCGCCACCTGCTTGAGCTCCTTGGGCGAGAGGCGCTGCCCGCAGAGGACGCACGGGGCGCGCAGGCGCGGGCTGCGCTGCTCTTGGGCGTGTAGCTCAAACCATGGGTGCTCGCTCACGGGGGACTCCTGCGGGGAGGGGGATTCATCGGGCGATGAAGGGGGCATGAAGGGGGCATGAAGGGGGCATGAAGGGGGCATGAAGGGCGCCTGAGGGGCGCCTCGCGACCCTCGGGGAGCATGTGGGCACCCTACCGTTGGTGCCCGCCTTGTGAAGGCAATTGCGTTGTTGATTGCAATCGCAAAATAGGGGTGTATGAGCAGGCGACGGGGGGGGGGCTAAGCGCCCGCAGTCCCCGTGATGGGCGTCGTAGAGGTGCTGTAGGGGCCGCTAGAGGGGCCGCTGGAGGGGCGCCTGAGCGCCTGATGAGGGTCACCCGCAGCGCGATCTAGGCGTCCTTGGGGGGCGCCCCACTAAGATGATTTAAGGGGGGTGGGAGGTCAAGTAAAAAACTCTAGCGGACAGTTCAAAGAGTTTTAAGTGACCATAAGCGATGAATTTTATTTAACTAAAATCAAGAGGCGCGCCCCGCCCCCCGCCCCCTCCTCCCCCCTTCATCCGCGCCTCCCGCGCGCTCCTCGCTCCCTGCGCCCCCCGCCGCGCCCCCCTCGCCCTGCGCGCCCTCAGCGGGCCAGAGCCGAGATCAGGAGGTCGAGGCTGTAGACGGTCCCCTTGAGCGACGGGTCGCTCGAGCCCTTCACGCGGCGCTCCTCGTAGGTCGCGCGCGCTGCCTTGAGCGTATCGAGCTGTGCCTTGGTGGCGTGGCGAGCCAACCCAAACAGCAGCACGTCGCGCACGGCGGCGTCCTCCTCGCTCACGAGGCGCTCAGAGAGGGCGCGGGCGGCGCGGGCGGCGTCCATGCCCTTGCGGGCGAGGGTGTAGGCGGCCACGGCGCGGATGGGCGTGGGCTGGTTGGAGAGCTTGCGCTCCCACTTGCTCTGGTCGCCGCCGCACTCATCGACCACGGCGAGCTGGGACTGAATCTCCTTAAAGCCCTCCTCCCAGGTCTTGTAGATCTTGAGGCCCTGCTCTACCTCAAAGGCGAGATTCTTGACGTTGCGCTTCTTCTCGTCGTCGGCGTCGATCTGCGCCTCTAGGGCGCGCAGCTTCTTTTGGTCGTCGGTGAGCGACGCCTCGTAGGACTTCATGGCCTCCTCGAGGCGCTTGGCGGCCTCCTCCTTGGCCTTCTTGTAGGCCTCCTTGTCGTCGAGCTTGGCGACCTTTTCCTTGGCGGGCCGCTCCGGCATCACCACGCCCTGCGCCTTGAGCGCCTTGAGCTCCGCCTCCGTGGCGGCGATGGTCTCCTCGAGCTTCTTCTCCTGCTCCTTGGCCTGCGTGATCTGCGCCTGCGTCTGCTGGATGAAGGTCAGGGTCTCGTCGAGGCTCTTCTGCACCGACGAGGAGAAGTCCTTAAAGGACTTGTCCTTGCTGGTGATCAGGAGGGCGACGGTCTTGCCGTACTGCACCTTGAGGTCGCGGTTCCCCACGTCGAGCTGCTCGAGCTTCTTGTCAAACGCCTTGAGGAGGTCCTTGATGGGGGCGTCGCTGCCGAGGTAGGCGAGCTGCTGCGCGGCGGCGAGCTTGTACTCAAAGAGCTTGGCCTCGTCGCCGATGATCTTGACGAGCGGCGCCACGCCCTTGGCGTCGCCGAGCACGGCGAGGGCGTGGGCGATGGAGATGGTCTTCTGCACCTGCCCCTTGGTGAAGAAGGTGGCCTTCACGGCGTCCGCCGCGAAGGGCGCGGGGTTGACGTCGGCGTGGTCGAGGGCGCGCACGAGCAGGTCCACCGACTCGCTGGCGCTCACGTCGCCGAGGAGCTCGGCGGCCTTGGCCTCCACGAGGCCCGTGTGGGCGTAGCTGAGGGCGAGGGCGCGCTCCTCGATGGCGGGGGTCTGGCGCTTAAAGGCCTTGAGGGCGGCGGCGCGCACGCGGGCGGGGTCGAGGCGGTTGAGGGCGAGGCGGCACTCGGAGGTGGCGTTGCGCCCGCGGGCGTCGTCGAGCCACATGCACTCCACGAGGCGCTCCACCACCTCGTCGTGCCCCATCTCGCCGAGCGCGGTGGCGGCCTTGGCGATGTAAGAGATGGGCTGCAGCTCGGGGGGTGTGTTGAGGATCTTGACGAGGGCGCCCTTGTGCGCCGCGAGGTCCTGGGCGCTGAAGCTCGTGATGAGCTTGATCACGGCGTCGCGGAGGTCGTAGTGGAGCTTCTCGTCCTCCATCAGCTCGATGTACTTGGGCAGGTGGTCCTTGACGGCCCAGGACTCGAGGGTGCCCACGGCGGTGAGGGCGGTGCGGGGGGGCTGCTGGATGTCGCCGCGCAGCGACTTGAGCAGGACGTCGTTGATGATCTTGGCGTAGAGCGGGCTCGACGTGAAGCTGGCGTCCGCGCTCATCAGGGCGTTGCCGAGGCGGCGGAGCGCCTCCACGATCTCGAGGTGACGGCAGGGGTCGCCCTCGCCGTAGGCGACCACGAGCGCGTCGGCGTAGGAGGTCATCTTCTGCTTGAGCTTCACCTCGAGGGCGGGGCGCAGCGCCGCCGCCGAGGTCTGGTAGGCGCCGAGGAGCGCCTTGAGCGCCGCCTTGAGCGAATCGGGCTCGGGGGCGTCCTTGGTGGTGGCGCGCTTGAGGTCGATAAAGGCGTCGAACTCGTCTTGGTAGGTCTCGCGCAGCGCCGCGAGGGCGTCGAGGGCCTCCTCCGCCTTGGCGTCGAGCTCGGCGTAGGGGTCGCCGAGCGCGGCGCGGTCGAGGGCGAGCAGGGCGTCCACCTGGTTGACGGTGGGGAGCGCGCCGGTCTTCATGAGGTCGAGCTGCTCCTCAAAGGCGCTCATCTCCCCGAGCATCCCCTTGATAGAGCTGAGGCGGTCGCTCTCTTGGAGCTTGGCGGTCCAGTTAATCGTCTCTACGCCGCTGCAGGCCGCGAGCGAGAGCGCGGCGGCGATCGCCCCAAGGCGCGTCACGTCAAACATCAGGGGATTCTCCAGATGGGGGGTCTCGTGGGGACGAGCTCACAAAGTCTGGGGTGAGCTCTTCGTAGGCTTCCCCCCGGCGCAGTGATTCGCTATGAAGGGAGAAGGCACGAGAACATACACCCTCGCCCCCCAAGGGTCAAGCTGAGGAGCTCCGCGTTGCGCGCAAGGACAGCCCCCCGCCGAGCGGGTCAAAAATCGCGCGCGGTCGCACACCTGCTCAACGTCCTGATGCCGGGCGCGGGGCTCGGCTACTGGGAGCGCTCGGCGCGGGCGGCGCGGGTGGTGGCGGGGGCGGAGGTGGCGGTCATGGGGGCGCTGGCGGCGTGGGTGTACGCGCCGCTGCACCCGTGGGCGCTGGCGGGGGCGCTGGCGGCGGCGTGGGCGCCGCTGCAGCTGTGGCTGGCGGGGGAGGTGGCGCGCGCGCCGGCGGCGGAGCAGAGCTGGGCGCGCCGCCCGGAGGGGCTCTGGGCGCAGGGGGCGCTGGTGGCGCTCTGCTGGGCGCCCCCCCTCTTGACGGTGGAGCTGTGCCGCGCGCGCCTCTTTTGCCTCACGCGGGTGTGGGACGACTCGATGTCGCCGCAGCTCTTGGAGGGCGACGTGCTGCTCGTGGACCGCCGCGCCTTTGTGGAGCGCGCGCCGCGCCCGGGGGAGCTGGTGGTGGTGGAGTGCCCGAGCGTGGGGCCCGTGGTGACGCGGGCGCTCTCGTCGGTGGCGCGCGCGCCGCTGCAGGCCCGCCGCGGCGAGGGGGGCGGGGTGGAGGGGGGGGGGGCGCGCTTCCCCCGCGCGCCGGCGCGCCCCGAGTACGCCAACGCCTCCCCCGAGGAGCGCGAGGCGCTCCGCGCACGCCGCTGGTGGCTTGAGCGGCCGCCGGGGGGGGGCGCCCCTTATCTGGTGGGGCTGCCTCGCTTCCCGAGCGCGCCCCCGCAGGCGGTGGCGCTGCGCGTGGAGGAGGGGGAGCTCTTTGTGCTGCCCGACGTGCGTGACGTGAGCGCCCCTTACATGCGCTGCTCGGGGCGCGTGGGCGCCTCGCGCCTGCTCGGCAAGCCCCTCTTTGTGTACGCCCACGCCTCCCCCGCCCCCCGCCCCTCCCGCCGGGGCCTCCCCGCGCGCTGAGCGCCCCGCGCGCCCCCGCCCGCGCCCCCCTCTCCCCGCCCCCCTCACTCTGGAGATCCCCATGCCCAAGCTGCCCCTCCCCAAGCGCGCCCCCCGCGCCTCCCGCGCCTCGCGCCCAGGGGCCCTCCGCGGCGCCCTCCGCGGCGCCCTCCGCGCCGCCCTCTGCGCCGCCCTCTGCGCCGCGCTCAGCCCCCGGCTCGCGGTCGCCGATGACCCTGCGCCCGCTCCTGCGCCCGCTCCTGCGCCCGCCGCCCCCGCCCCTGTGTCCGCCTCTGCGCCCGCCGCCCCCGCCCCTACTCCGGCTGAGGCGGCGGCGGCGGCGGCGCGCCTCGTGGAGGAGGGCGCGGAGAGCGAGGAGGGCGCTGAGGGCGCCGAGGGCGCCGAGGGCGCCGAGGGCGCCGAGGGCGGCGCGGAGGGCGCCAAGGACCCCGCCAAGGACTCCAAGCCCCCCAAGCGCATCAAGCCCGCGCCGGGCGCGCAGGGGGGCGGGGCGGGGGTGGCGCCTCGGCGGCGGCTCGCCAAGGTCACAGCGGGCGCGGGGCGCGCTCAGGTGGCGCGCACCAACCGCCCCGCCCGCCCGCTCGTCGCCCCGCCCGCCCTCGGCAAGATCCCCTTCCCGCTCGGCGAGCGCCTCGTCTACAAGGTCAACATGCTCAACGCCCACTCCGGCACCGTCACCCTCAAGGTGGGGCAGCGCGGGGTGCTCGGCGGGGTGAAGGTGGTGGAGCTCTCGGGCTTTATTCAGTCGAGTCCCTTCCTCGAGAACTTCTACCCCATCCGCGACAGCCTCGTGGTCCTCGCCGACGAGGTCACGTTCCGCCCGCTCAAGAGCGACTTCTTCCTCAACGAGAAGGGCAGCGACATCAAGTTCATGAGCGTCTACGACGTGGCCACGGGGGACGTGACCTGGAAGAAGGTGCGCAAGGTGGGCGCCAAGGAGCGCGTGGCGCAGCGGCGGATCGCGGGGCCCGGGGCGCTCTATGAGAGCCTCAGCAGCCTCTACGCCCTCCGCCGCCTCGACCTCAAGGCGGGCCTGCGCTTTGAGCAGTACGTGTGGGATGGGCAGCGCGAGCGGCTCGTGGAGGTGCGCGTGGCGGGGGAGGAGCGCGTGCTCACGGAGCTGGGGTGGTTTGACACGCACCGCGTCGAGATCAGCAGCGTGATCACGGGCGGCGTGGTGCGGCGGGGGGACTTTGAGCGCCCGCCGCTCAAGGGGACGGCGTGGGTGGCCAAGGACGCCTACCGGACCCCCGTCAAGCTCGTCACCCCCACGCGCCTCGGGCAGGCGGAGGCGGTGCTCGCGCAGCGCGCCGTGGACTCCGTGGGCGCCCCTTGAGCCCCCTCACGCTTGAGGGGCTGCGGGCGCGCCTGGCGGGGGGGCGCGGCGCCGGCGCCCTCGACCTCCTTGATCTGCGCGGCGCCGCCCTCGCCGGCGCCGACCTCGCCGGCGTGGACCTGCGCGGCGCCCTGCTCATGGGGGCGGATCTCACGGGGGCTGACCTCACGGAGGCTGACCTCACGGGGGCCAACCTCACCCTCGCCAACCTCACCGGCGCCCGCCTCGCGGACGCTGACCTGTCGTTCGCGCACCTCGAGGGCGCGGCGCTCCACGGCTGCGACCTGCGGGGCGCGCGCCTGCAGCGCGCCTACCTCAGCCACGCCGTCCTCGCCGGCGGGTGCTGGGAGGGGGCCACGCTCCGCCGCCCCCCCCGCCTGAGTCCCGAGGGCGCGCCGCGCGCGCGCCGCCTCTGCGCGCCCTCGGGGCGCCACGCCCTCGCCCTCGAGTGGGGGGCGCACCTCCCGGCGGCGGCGCGCGCCCTACCGCCCGTGGTGGCGCTCCACGGGATGCTCGGGCGCCCGACGGAGCTCGAGGGCGTGGCGCGCCTCCTAGGGCGCGAGGTGATCGCCCTAGAGCTGCTGGGGCACGGGGCGCGCCCCTGCGCGCCGCGCGAGCAGCCCCCGGCGCGCTTTGAGGAGCTGGCGAGCGACGTGGGGGCGCTGGCGGCGGCGGCGGCGGACGGGCGCCCGCTGTGGCTGTTTGGGTACTCGCTGGGGGGCAGGGTGGCGCTCTCGGCGGCGCTCTCGGCGACGCTCTCGGCGGTGCCCGCAGCGCAGCCCTCAGGGGAGCGGGCGGAGCCGAGCGCGGGGGGGGTGGGCGGGGAGGGGCTGGCGCTGCGGGGGCTGGCGCCGCGGGGGCTGGCGCTGCGGGGGCTCTGCTTGCTCGGCGCCCACCCCGGCCTCGAGCCCGGGGAGGTCGCCGCGCGGCTGAGCGCCGACGAGGCGTGGGCGGCGCGCCTAGAGGGGGACGAGGAGCTGCTCGAGGTGCTGCGCGACTGGTCGGCGCAGCCCCTCCTCGCCCGCCACGGCGCCCGCCACCCCGCCCACGCCCGCGCGCTGCTCGCCGAGCGCGCCGCGCAGGACCGGGGTGCGCTCGCGTGGGCGATGCGCGCCTGGAGCGTGGGGCGCATGCGGCCGCGCTGGGGCGACCTCGGCGCCCTCCGCGCCCCCGCGCTCTGGCTCCACGGCGCCGAGGACGAGCGCTACGCGGCGCTCGCCGCCCGCGCCGCCGCCCTGTGCCCGCGCGGGCGCGCGGCGCCGGTGGAGGGCGCCGGGCACGCCGCCCACCTCGAGGAGCCGGCGCGGGTGGCGGCGCTCTTGCGGTCGTTTATGGAGGAGGTGGAGGGCGGCGGCTGAGGGGGCGAGGGGCGCTCAGGGCGGGGGGCGCTCAGGGCGCCGCGTCGCTCTCCTTGTCGCCCATGAGCAGGTACGCCTCCATGAGCGCCTCGAGGTCGCCGTCGAGGACCCCCTGCGTGTCGCTGGTCTCGTGCTCAGACCTGTGGTCCTTGACCATCTGGTACGGGTGCAGCACATAGCTGCGAATCTGGCTCCCGAAATCGATCTTGGACTTGCTCGCGTAGAGCTTGTCGCGCTCATCGGTCCGCTTCTGCAGCTCCACCTCATAGAGCCGCGCCTTGAGCATCTTCATCGCCGTGGCGCGGTTCTTGTGCTGGCTGCGCTCCGCTTGGCACGACACGATGATCCCCGAGGGGCCGTGGGTGAGGCGGACGGCGGAGTTGGTCTTGTTCACGTGCTGCCCGCCGGCGCCGCTGGCGCGGAAGACGTCCATCTTGATGTCCTCTTCGCGGATCTCGATGTCGATGCCGTCCTCCACCTCGGGCAGCACCGACACGCTCGCGAAGCTCGTGTGGCGGCGCTGGTTGGCGTCAAAGGGCGAGATGCGCACGAGGCGGTGCACGCCGTTCTCGGCCTTGAGGTAGCCAAAGGCGTACTCGCCCTCCACGCGGAGGGTGGCG
Organism: Deltaproteobacteria bacterium; assembly: GCA_016874875.1. GTDB lineage: Bacteria > Myxococcota_A > Bradymonadia > UBA7976 > VGTA01 > VGTA01. Next base: position 12,685 of record VGTA01000022.1, read on the forward strand.
CTCTTGGTGCCCGCCTCGTCGCCGGGCAGGTGGTCCACGAGCTCCACGGTGTACTTGCGGCGCTCGCAGAAGCGCGTGAGCATGCGCAGGAGCATGTCGGCCCAGTCCTGGCTCTCGGTGCCGCCTGCGCCGGCGTTCACGCTCACGAAGCAGGCGGCGCGGTCGTGGGCGCCGCTGAGCATACGCTCGAACTCCATCTTGTCGAGGCGGGCTGTGATCTCGCTCACCGAAGCCTCCGCCTCCGCGAGGAAGTCCTCCTCCTCCTCCGCCATGGCGATCATGGTCTCGAGGTCAGCGAGCTCGGCGGCGAGGCCGTCGAGGCGGTCGAGGTGCGTCTTGGAGGCGTTGCGCTCCCTGAGGAGCTCCTGGGCGCGCTCCTGGTCGGCCCAGAACTCCTGCTGGGCGCTCAGGTAGTCGAGCTCGGCGAGGCGCTCGCGGTGGTGAGGCTCGTCAAAGATACCTCCCGAGCGCTTGCTTGCGCTCACACAAGGCGCGGTGCTGCGACAGCAGCTTGTGCACCTGTGCGGTAGATGTGGCGGTGGCCATGGGGGCTCTCCTGGTGGGGTGCAGGGGGGGGCGGGGGGTGGGGGGCGTATACAGGAAATCGAGGGCGCTGCCAACCCTGACAGGGCTTGTGCGCCCCTCAAGTCGCTTGATCTTATAAGGATCATCGTCTACACCTACACCCTAAAAATAAGCCCCACGCCACTCAAGGCGCGCCGCGAGGCGCTGGGGCGCAAGGGGTCACGAGATGGGCCAGTGCCTCACCTGCCAAGCACCGACGAGCGGCGCGTCCACCGCGTGCGCGCGCTGCGCGGCCGCCGCCGCCGCCGCGCCGCGCCTCCCCGCCCTCGCCCCCCTCAGCGCCCTCGACGACGGGGAGCGGACGGTGGTGAATCGCCCCGCGCTGACCTCCCACCCCCAGCGCCCGCCGCGCGTCCCCCTGATCTCGCCGCCGGTCTTCACGCCGCCCCCCGGCCGCCTCACCGTGGTGGGCGCCCCCGCCGTCGCCTTCACGCCGCCGCTGGGGTACGACGTGGAGAACGCGCAGACGATCCCGCTCTTTGGGGAGCCGCTCGACCTCAGCGCCTTCTCGCCCGCCACCACCCCGCTCGTCTCGCCGTCGCCCGCGTTTGTGGCGCGCAGCCTCTCGCCCACCCCCGGCCACGCCACCAACCCGTTCTCTGCGCGCGCCCCCGCGCGCTCTCCGCGCATCTCGCACCAAGAGACGATGCCCGGCGACGCGGGCGCCGAGGAGCTGCCCTCAGCGGCAGAGGACTCTTTCTCGTCCCACTCGAGCGATTTCACCGAGGTGCTCGCCGAGATCAAGAGCGTGGACGTGAGCGTCGATCT
>VGTA01000023.1 GCA_016874875.1 Deltaproteobacteria bacterium
CGGGCGAGCTCCTCGGCGGTGAGGGGGCGGGCGAGGCGCTCGGCGCGGCTGACGAGCACCCCCCAGCTCGCCCCCGCCCCGCCGCGGCGCACGGGCAGCGGGCGCGCGTCGCCGAGGGGCGACCAGCTCGGCTCGCGCGCGTCCGCCGTGAGCGAGAGGCCCGTGAGCGCGTCGCTCAGGCTCTGCGCCTGGGTGGGGAGCGTCTCTAGGTAGGGGCGCGCGCGCGCCTCGATGCCCACGGCGCGCTGGCTCAGCTCAAAGAGCACCACCGCCCGCTCGCAGGAGGCGCTCTCCACGTCCACGCGCGCGTCGAGCGACCGCAGGCGCACGTCCACCACAAAGGCGTCAGCCGCGCCCAGGGCGCGCGCGAGCGACCGCAGCCCCCCCGCCCGCCGCGCCCCGCTCAGCGAGGCGCCCCGCGCGCTCACCTTGAGGGCGGGGGTGAGCTGCACCTCGGCGCTCCCGAGCGGGTTGGTGGCGGGGGCGCCCGCGTCGCATCCGCTGAGCGCGCCGAGGGCGCCGAGAGCGCCTAGTGTGCCTAGGGCGCCTAAGGCGCCGAGCGCGCCTAGGGCGCCGAGGGCGCTGAGCGCGCGCCGGCGGGAGGCGGGCCTCACCTCAGCGCCTCTTGCTCGGCGTGAGGGCGTAGCGCGCGCTCAGCCACAGCGACCAGCGCTCCCCCACCATCGCCTCCGCCACGAGGTCGAGGGCGGCGCTCTGCCGCACCTGCGCCTCTACGCACCAGAAGCCCTCGCTCACGAGGCCGAGGGCGCTGAGGCCCCACACGCGCTCCCCCCAGCGGGCGGGGGCCTGGTCGCGGGTGGGGTCCTGCAGGTAGGACACGCGCAGGGCGGTCTCGCTGAAGACGTTGAGGCGCACGCCGGTCTCCAAGAGGAGGGTGGCGCGCGGGTGCTCGGCGGCGGCGGGGCGGGGGGCGCTGGCGAGCTGCGGGAGGGCGGCGCCCCCGCGCCCGGCGGCGTAGCCCTCCCAGCCGGCGCCCGCGCGCTGGTAGACGCTGGTGTGGCGCAGGCCCCCGGCGAGCCGCGCGAGGGGCATGGACCACTCGGCGTAGTGGGTGAGGGCGAGCTGCAGGGTGCGGGTGTCGCTCCACGCCCAGCGCCGCGCCGCCACGCCCACGGCCAGCGCGAGTCCCGCGCCGCCCCCCGCGGGCAGCCCGTCGGCGGTGAGGCGCGGGGGGCGCAGGAGGTGCACGCCCACGTCGGCGGTGACGCCGGCGGCGCGCCCGGCGTACTCGGCGTCCACGCCGAGGCGGGCGTAGCCCCACGACTCCGCGAGGGCGAGGCGCGCGGTGAGGTAGTGGCGCAGCTGGTAGGAGACGTCGTCGAGGTAGCGGTAGCCCACCGCGAAGGTGCGCTGGCGCCCCACGAGGCGGTCGAGGGAGAAGCTGAGGCCGCCCTGGTACGCGCCCACGACGTCGGCGGCCCAGGAGCCCACAAACAGCCCCCACCCCACGTGCTTGAGCGCCTCGACGCTCATCTGGCCGGCGGCGGTGGCGGGGGGGGCGTGGAGGTGGACGAGCGAGGCGCTGAGGAGGGCGGCGGCGCCGAGCAGCTCCACCCACAGCAGCGCGCGCGCGCTCTCGGCGTCCCCCATGCTCCAGTGCCCGGCGCCGTGGGCGGCGACGCCGGGGCCGAGCGCCCACAGCACGCTCGAGAGCGCGCCGGGGGTGGCGGCGTCTCGCTCGTCTTGGAAGCCCCGCGCCCTCCGCGCCTCCCCCCCCGCCTCCGCGCGCCCCACCTCGCCGCCGGCGGGGCGCGGGCAGGGGAGAGCGCAGAGGAGAGCGCAGAGGAGAGCGCAGAGGGGCGCGCAGGGGAGCGCGCGGCGCGACCCCCTCCGCCGGCCGCCCCGGGGCGCCCTCACGACTCGCCCTCCTTGATTCGGTCGCGCAGGTGCCCAAAGCGCTGGTGGCTCTTGAGGGTGCACACGGCGCGCTCGAGGGCGCGCGGCTGCGAGATGAGGACCACCAGGCGCTGCCCGCGCGTGAGGGCGGTGTAGAGGAGGTCGCGCTCCTGCATGCTCCAGTGCTCCTCGAGCACGGGGAGGATGACCGCCGGGTACTCGCTGCCCTGGCTCTTGTGGATGGAGCAGGCGTAGGCGAGGGTGAGGGCGCGCAGCTCCTCGTGGGTGTAGCTCACCGCGCGCCCCTCAAAGTCCACCACCGCGCCCTCGGGCGACGCCGCCCGCACCACGCCCACGTCGCCGTTGAACACGTCCTTGTCGTAGAGATTCTTGAGCTGCATCACCTTGTCGCCCACCCGGCACGCGCTCGGCGGGCGCAGGGGGCGGCCGGTGGGGTTGAGGAGGGCTTGCAGGCGGGCGTTGAGGCCATCGTTGCCGCACACGCCGCGGTACATGGGCGTGAGCACCTGAATGTCGCGCGAGGCGATCCCAAAGCGCGCCGGAATCCGCTCCGTGACGAGCTGCGCGATGAGCTCTAGGGCGCGCTCGGGGGTCGGGACCGTGATGTGGTAGAAGTCCGACGCCGGCGCGCCCACCCCCGCCGGCGCCGGCAGCAGGGGCTCGCCGCGCAGCACCTGGTAGGCGTTGGCCACGATCAGGCTCTCCTGCGCCTGCCGGAAGACCTCCTTGAGCGCCACCGTGGGCACCGCCCCCGACTCGAGGAGGTCGTGGTAGACCCGCCCCGCGCCCACCGAGGGGAGCTGGTGGGCGTCGCCCACGAGCACGAGGCGGGCGCGCGGGGGCGTGGCGCGAAGCAGGGCGCAGAAGAGGCGCAGGTCCACCATCGACGCCTCGTCCACGATGACCACGTCGGCCTCGAGGGGCGCCTCCGCCCCCCGCCGGAAGTCGCCGTCGAGGGGGTTGAAGTCGAGGAGGCGGTGGAGCGTGTGGGCCTCGCGCCCGCTGGTCTCGGTGATGCGGCGCGCGGCGCGCCCCGTGGGCGCCGCCAGCGACACCCTCAGGCGGGCGCCCTCAAAGAGCGCCACGAGCGCCTTGAGGGTGGTGGTCTTGCCGGTGCCGGGCCCCCCCGTCAGCAGCAGCACCCCCTCGCGCGCCGCCTCCTCCACGGCGCGCCGCTGCTCGGGGGCGAGCGCCACCGCCACGCCCGCCTCGAGGAGCGCCCAGTCCGCGCGCAGGGGGTCGCGGCGCGCGCGCGTGAGGGCGCGCAGCAGGCGCGCCGCCTCCCGCTCCGCCTCGGCGAGCGCCTGCAGGTACACGAAGGGGGCGCCGGCGCGCACCTCCTCCACCACGGCGCCGGCGGCGCGGGCGCGCTCGTAGCCCTCGCGCGCGAGCAGCGGGTCGCCCACCAGCTGCGCGGCGCGCTGCAGGAGGGGGTCGCGCGGGAGGCACACGTGCCCCTCCTCCTGCGCCGACTGCAGCAGGTGCACCAGGGCGGCCTCGGCGCGCTCGCGCGTGCTGGGGGGCCAGCCGAGGAGCTGCGCCACCTGGTCGGCGCGCTGGAGGCCGAGCTGGTCTAGGTCGCGGCAGAGGCGGTAGGGGTTCTCGCGCAGCAGGCGCTCGGCGTCAGCGCCGTAGAGCGCCCAGACGCGCGCGGCGAGGGTGGCGCCGAGGTTGAGGCCGTGCAGGAACACCATCACGTCGCGCTGCCCCGCGTGCCCGCGCACCACCTGCCGCAGCTCCTCGATTCGCCGCGCCCCGAGCCCGGGGACCTCCTTGAGGCGCTCGGGCTCCTCGGCGATGACGCGCAGCGCGTCGTCCCCAAAGGCGTCCACGATGCGCTGCGCGAGGCGGTCGCGTAGGCCCTTGATCTGAGCGTGAGCGAGGTACTCGCGAATCGACTCGGAGGTGTTGGGGGGGAGCGCGTAGGCGAGGTGGACGCGGAGCTGCGCGCCGAACTTGGCGTGGCGCTCAAAGCGCCCGGTGAGGGTGAGGCGCTCGCCCACCTGGAAGGCGGCGAGCTCGCCCACCGCCACCAGCGCCTCGCTGCGGTCGAGGCGGTCCACCTCGAGGATCGCGAAACCGCCGTCGGGGCGCTTGAACTTGACGTGGCGCACCTTGACCTCGAGGGTCTCCTCAGAGGGGCGCCCCTCCGCGCCCAGCGCGCCGCCCGCGCCGCCCGCGCCGCCCGCGCCGCCCACGCCGCCCGCTGCCGCGCGCCTCTCCCGCGACACGCTCAGGCCTCGCCCGCGGCGCCGAGCTGGACGCTGGCCTCGAGGGTGGCGAGCAGCCAGAGGGCGTGCTGCGCCATCAGCTCAAGGGACGTGAGCTCCTTTTCGCTCTCGGGGGCAAAGTAGCCCGTCCCGAGGTTGGCGACCATGACGCCGGCGTCCAAGAAGGGGTCCACGCCCGTGCCGCCGCGGATGGGCAGGCGCGCCGCCTCCACGCCCACGGCGCGCGCGCCCGCCGCCGCCCACGCTGCGAGCTCGGGGGCGCCGGCGAGGCGGGGGGCCATGTTCTTGTATTGGTGGCGCCACTCAAAGCCGGCGGCGCCCGCCGCGCGCGCCCAGGCGCCGAGGGCGGCGCCGCGCGCCTCGAGCGCCGCCTCGTCAAAGTCGCGCACGCGGAAGCGCAGCTCCCACGCCCCCTCGTCGCGCGCGAGGCGGACGGGGTGCGAGTAGCCCTCCCAGCCGCTCGAGTCCTCCGCCCAGAGGGGGGCGGGGGCGCCGGCGGGGGGCGCCCACATGAGCGCGCCGAGCCGCTCAAAGAGGCGCTCGAGGGCGCGGTCGCGGGGGGCGGGGGGGGCCTCCTCAAACCGCACGGCGGCGCCGCGCGAGGCGTGGGGCCCCACCACCGCGTCGGCGGCGGCGCGGGCGCGGGCGGCGGCGGCGAGGTCGGGCGCCCAGAGGAGGAGCGCGCCGTCGCAGTCGCGCTCCTCGGAGCCCTCAAAGCCGCAGAGCGCCACGCCGTGGGGCGCCACGGCGCGCCAGAGCTCAAGGGAGAGGCGGAGGGCGTCGCGGTGCCCCTCGGCCTTGGCGGTGGCGCCGTGGGTGTTGACGCCGGAGAGCGCCACGCGGAGCGGGAGGCCCTCGGGGAGCGGGGCGAGGTCGCCGGCGCCGAGGGCGAAGGAGACCGTCGCGGCGGCGCCGTTGAAGTTGGCGGTGTTGACCTCAAAGGGCTCGATGCCGTCCACGGTGTAGCCGCGGGTGACGCCCGCCTCCGCGAGGGCGCGCGCGAGCCCGAGGAGCGCCTCGTCGCGCCCGATCTCCTCGTCGGGGCGCCCCACGAGCCACACGGGGGGGGTGTGCAGGTCGGGGGCGCTGTGGAGCAGGTGGGCGAGGGTGAGGAGGTGGGCGAGGCCGAGCTTGTCATCGAGGCCGAACGGGGCGTCCCCGGGGCCGTGGAGGACGGTGTGCCCCACAAACGCGCGCAGACTCGGGTAGGAGCGCGCGCTCACCACGAGGGCGGGGTTGGCCGGGAAGGTGAGGGGCTCGCCGTCCCAGGCGGGGACGGCGTGGAGGGCGGGGACGGCGCGGGTGCCGTGCGCCGTGTCGAGGTGGATCATGAGCGCCACGGGCGGCCTGCCGACCCCGGCGCCGCGCCCGGGGTAGCGGGCGATGATGTTGGCGTGCTCATCCACGCGCACCTCCGCCCCGAGCGCCTCAAAGCGCCTGCGGAGCGCCCGCGTGAGCTTGACCTGCCCCTCCGTGCTCGGCACGCTCGAGGAGCGCTCGTCGCTGCATGAGTCGATCGACACGACCGCCTCGAGGTGCTGCAGCGCGCCCTGCGCGAGCTCCTGGCGCTGCTCAGGGGAGAGGGAGAGGGGGAGAGAGAGATGCATCACGACGTCCGTTCCAGCCGCTTGAGCTCGTGTGGGGAGGCGCGCGCTCACCATAGCGCAGGGGGGGCGCGCGCTCAACCCGCTCCGCGCCCGCGGGTCCGCCCGCGGGTTCGCCCGCCAGTCCGCCCGCCAGTCCACCCGCGGGTCGACTGGGTCGCTCGCCCTCTTTCGCTCGCCCTCTCGCGCGCGCTCGCGCTCCTGATCGCCTGCGCCATGACCTGCTGCGTCGAGCCCGCGCCTCGCCCCCCGAGCGTTCGCCTCTCCGTGACGGGCGCGGGGAGCGGGGGGGCGGGGGAGGCGGCGGGCGTGAGCGCGGGCGCGAGCGCGCCCGACGCGATTCTCTCTAACGCGAGCGCGCCCGACGCGGCGCCCGACGCGGCGCCTGACGCGGCGCCCGACGCGGCGCTCTCTGACGCGGGCGCGCCCGACGCTGGGCCCGACGCTGGGCCCGACGCTGGGCCCGACGCGGCGCTCTCTGACGCGGACGCGGACGCGCCCGACCCCCTCCTCACCCTCACGCTCCCCCTGCGGGTCACCTACGCCGACCGCCTCTACAGCGCGCGCGGCTACAGCGGCGAGCACATCACGCGCCCGGCGGCGGGGGTGGCGGTGGAGGTGGCGCCGGCGGGGGGGGGCGCGCCGCTCGCGGCGGGGTGGACCGACGAGCGCGGCGAGGCGGCGCTCACGCTCACGGCGCCCGCGGGCGCGCCGCTCGTGGCGCGCGCCCTCTCCACGCTCGCGCTCGGCGAGCGGGTCGCGGACGTGCGCGCCAGAGAGGAGGGCGCGCCCCTCTACGGGCTCGAGTCCGCCCCCCGCCCCGCGGCCGCCCTCGCCGCCCTCGCCGCCCCCCTCGCGCTCCACGCCCCCGACGAGAGTCCCCCCGCCGGGGCGCTCAACATCCTCAGCGCCACGCGCCTGGGCCTCGCGCTGATCGCGCGCCACACGCCCGCCCCCCCCGCCCTCCCCCTCAGCTACCGCTGGAGTCCCGGCCTGCCCTTCGCCTGCGGCTCCTGCTACGCCGGCGGGCGGGTCTCGCTCGGCGGGCAGGTGGAGGACCCCGACCAGTACGACGACCACATCATCCTGCACGAGATGGGTCACTATTTCGTGGACATGTGGAGTCTCGACACGTCCCCCGGCGGCCCCCACCGCGGGCGCCCCGTGCCCCCGCCGCTCGCTTATGGCGAGGGCGCCGCCTACTTCTGGTGCGCCCTGGCGCTCGGCGACCCGCTCGTGGTGGACTGGATGGACCCGGCGCCGTGGGTGGTGGACCTAGAGGCGGGGGCGCTCAACGGCGTCATCACCTCCTACGGCGTGGACCCCGCCACGGGGGCGCACCACGAGGAGCTCGTGTCGAGCGCGCTCTGGGACGCCTACGACGGCGGCGAGAGTGACGACGACCCCATCGCCCTCGGCGAGCGGCACGCCATGGGCGCCCTGCTCACCGCGCTCCCCGGGCGCGCCGTGGAGTCGGGCGCGCCCGGCGTGGACCTCTCCGACTGGCTGCTCGCCGCCGCCTGCCTCGCCCCCGACGCCGCCCCCGCCCTCAGCGCCCTCGCCGCCGCGCGCGGGTACGCCTGGAGTCCGTCGGAGCCCGTGTCGCCGCTCGCGGGGGGCGCGGTGGGGCTGAGTCGCTGCCCGGGCAAGGGCGCGCCCCCCCTCACCCTCGCCCCGCGCGCGGCGCGCGGCGGCGGCCTGTGGCTCGACGCCCCCGCGGGCCCCCCCCCCCCCCCCTCACCCCTGCGCGTCTCGCTCTGGCAGGGAGTCCCCCCGCGCCTCACCCCTCTCAAGCGCGCCCTCCCCTGCGCCGCGCTGCCCTGCGAGGTCTTGTCAGCGAGCGCGCTCAAGGAGTATGAAGGGAGTCCCCTGCCCCTCGTGGCCCGCGTCGCCGCCCCCTCCGCCCCCCCGCGCGCCGCCTCATGGCTGAGTCCGGCCGCCCTCGCGGCTGTGCGGGGGGGGGGCGAGGGGCGGCGGACGAGGTGGGGCGCGGCGGTCGTGTGGGCGGCGGAGGTGGGGGAGCGGCGGTGAGCGGTTGATCCACAATCCTTGAGGTGACGTCTTGAGTATCATTCATAGAGACCCCCAGAAGCGTCGCTTGACCCGAGATGAGATTGATTCTGAGCCGATTTGCTCGTCCATTTCTGCGTACTTAATGTCTGATGCGTGCGCTCAACTTCGCAATAGCCTCATGATGGAGATCGCTGATTATACGGTCCGGTCGTGGATGCATAAATGCTCTTCATCACAGACGGATTACTTGAGGTCGATTGGGCTGCTGGCGGAGGCCGTTGGGCATCTGATGGTGCTCTATAATCGGCACATGATGGATGAGCTGTTCATGAAGTTTGATGTCCGTGATAGCTTTTTAAAGTCAAGCACGCCAGACGATATCGGTAAGATCATAAAAAGACCGACGCTCAACCAGCTTGTTGAGTGCGTTTACTCCGCTGTTCAAAATGACAGGGTAAATATATTTATTGGGCCAAATCAATCCAACAAGAGTCAGCTTCTCGATGCTATGCGAGATGTTTATAAATTCAGAAACATGGTGAGTCATCCTTTGAGCGACAGGGTGGGTGATAAAGCCGCCTTAAAGGAACATTTCGCGATTGATTATACACATCTAATCATCTCATCTGCCTTTCCAAGTAAGTTTAAAAAAATAAAAATCATCGTTGAAGAGATTATATCAGACACGGAAAATCCTCCATCTGACTTGCAGTTGGATCATATCATCCGCCTCCTGAGAGATTTAATGGTGAGTGATGTAGAGTCAATGATTATTAAAAAAATAGCTTCTGCCAGAGACAGCAAAAGGATAGGCATCAGGAAGAGAAGCGCGTCAAATATCATCATCGCGCTGATCGTCATTCTTTCACTGTGTGTCGCCTTTGTTGTGTCTTTATATTTATACTCAATGACAGAAAGCATAACGCCGAACCCGCAAAGGGTTGAGCAAGTGGCAGAAAAAAGGAATGATATTATAGACTATGATGGTGTATTGCTCTCGATATTCTCAAGCATGGATAGATGGCAGAGGGAGCCTGTCAACTCCTTAGGCAAAAGAATGAATATAAAGTCTAGCTTTAGGGAAATGATCAGCAAGATAAGGTCGGATGTGCGATTTCTTAAAGATGATCGAGACAAAATAAAGAAAAACATGAAGACTAACAAGTTCAATACGCACTCACAGCATTTTGTCAACTTGAGTATAAGCGCACACATATCCAAGACGATTTGGCAACGAATTAAGCCATGTTATTTTTTTATATGTGAAAACCCCCAGATCAGAATCATCCAAGACGGAAAAACATGTCAATTTAACTACATCTTAAACGCGACCGCATCCCCACCCGCTGCCCCATCTTCTCCCCCCTCCATCACCGAGCCGCTGTGCATCGACGCCACCGCCACGCTCTTTATCGAGGTAGAGGGCCAAGGGACATGCCCGGTGGGGAAGACCGGTGACAGCGTGCGGGAGCGCCTCGACGCGCTCGTCGCTCCTCTGCCGAGCCCCTGCCACCAAGTAAAGATCAACCTCGATATCCCAGACCTCGAAGAGCAGCTCGCGCGACAGAACATCTCCCTTGATGACATGGACGATCAGCCCTCAACGCGTCCATAATCACTCACGATCAACCGCCCCCCAGGAGTCCCCCATGAGTCTCACCCTCGACCCCTCCATCAACAGCCTCGTCAGCCAGTCCATGGCCCTCTCCCAGGCGCAGGTCCAGAGCGTCGCGCAGGTCAAGCTCGCCAAGACCGTGGACGACACGCTCAAGCAGCAGGTCCTCACGCTCATCAGCAGCGCCGGCCTACAGACCTACAACGCGCAAGGCGTGATGCAGACCACGCCGGCGGTGGGCGCGCGGGTGAACGTGATCGCCTGAGCCGCGCCCCGCGCCCGGCGGGCCCCCGCGTGACCTGCGCGATGTCGCTTTGTGTATCCCAAGCGAAGGCGTCGTGTATCAATGAACAATGAAATGACATGAGGCGTGTCTGCGCCTTCCGCCCCTGCCCCCCGCCGCGCGCCGCGCGCCTCAGCGCCGCGCGCTAGAGAGGACTCCCACGCCTTGACGCCCCCGTCTCCCCCCGCCCACCGCCTCTCCCCCTCCGCCTTTGGGCGCTCCTTTGAGTTTGAGTGCGACCGCCAGCTCAAGGTCACGCTGCTCGCCGACGAGCACACCCCCGAGCCGTGGCGGGCGCTCAAGCTGCAGGGGCGCGAGGAGATGAAGACGCGCGCGGGCACCCGCGCCGTCCTCGACGCCGGGCGCGCCTGGGAGGAGGAGGCGCTCTCGCGCCCCGCGGTGCGCGCGCGCCTCGTGGCGCCCCCCGCGCCCCACCCAGACGCCCCCGTCGAGGGGCGGCGCTGGGCGGAGGACCCGGCGGAGGAGGCGCGCGAGAGCCTCCGCGTCCTGCGCGCGGCGCGCCCTGGGCAGCTGCTCTACCAGCTCAAGCTCACGCCCCCCGCCGCCCTCTACGCGCGCCTCGGCCTCAGCGCCGCGCAGGTGGAGCTCCGCCCCAACCTCCCCGACCTCGTGCAGGTGCTCACCGAGGAGGAGGTCGCGCGTGAGCGCCTCGGGGCGCTGTCGTTCGCGGAGTGGCTCGCGCGCCCCTCGGCGGGCGAGGGGGGGGGGCGCGTCTTTCGCGTCATCGACCTCAAGCGCAGCGCTCAGGTCAAGGTGTCGCACCGCGCGCAGGTCCTCTTCTACGCCCTTGAGCTCGACGAGGTGCTCCGCGCTGCGGGCGTGGCGGGGCGCGTGGACCTCGACCTCGGCGGGGTGTGGCTCGGGGGGCGCGAGGGGCCCGACGCCGTGCGCCTCGACGCCGTTCGCCCCTTCTTTGAGGCGCGCGCCGCCGCCCTCCCCGCCCTCCTCGCCGCCCCCGTGGCGCAGGCGCGCTGGCGCCTTCAGCCGCAGTGCGAGTGGTGCGACCTGCGCCCCGAGTGCGCGGCGCAGGCGGCGCGCGAGGATCACATCTCGCGCCTGCAGGGGGTGACGGCGCGCGGCCTTGAGACGCTTGAGGCGCTCGGCGCGCGCACGACCGCGGACCTCGACGTGGTCCTCCGGCGCCCGCAGATCGATGACGCGCTGGCGCGCTGCGCCAGCCTCGACCAGCAGGCGCTCACCCTCCAGGCGCGCGTCCGCGCCCACGTCACCCGCGCCCCCGCCCCCCTCGCGCGCCTCAGCCAGCTCCTGCCGGCGCGCGAGGACGTGGCGCTCTTCCTCACCGCGCACAGCGAGCCGGGGCTGCAGCGCCCCTGGGGCCTCGGCCTCCTCGCCGTGGACCGCGCGGGCGCCACGGGCCTCCCCGCTGACCCCTTCGTCCTGGTGGCGGCCTCCGCTGACGAGGTGCTCCCCAACCTGCTGAACTGGTTCTGCGCCCTTGAGCGCGCGCTGGGCGTGGCGGCGCGGGCGGGCGCCGGGCGGGCGCTCACGGTGCAGCTCTACTGCTACAGCCACCTCGAGCGCCGCCTCGCCCTCGACGCCCTCCCCGCCCTCCGCGCGGAGGCGGAGCGCCGGCGCGACGAGGGGGTGTGGGGGCGCTGCGAGCGCGTCCTGCACGTCATCCAGGGCGCGGAGCTGATCAGCGGCGCGCGGCACCCCGCCGCGCTCACCGAGGCGCCCGTGGTCCCCCTCCTCTCGGCGCTCAGCGGGCTCTACGCGCTCCCCATCGACGTCTCCTACACGCTCCCCGAGGTGGCGGCGGCGCTCGCCCTCGGCGCGCCCTACCCGCGCAGCGAGGCGCGGCACTTCCCCTATGGGCACCAGCTCCGCTCGGATGAGGTGCTCGACGCCTGGGGGGGCGCGCGCGTGGACCTCGAGCCCACGCGCGAGGACCTCCGCGCCCGCCTCCGGGCGTACGCCGCCCTCCTCGACCACCTCCGCGCCCAGCGCCCAGAGGCGGCGGTGCGCGCCCTCCCGCCCTTCCGCCTGCCCGAGCCCTCCCGCCTCCGCCACCACGACCTCTCGCGCCTCGCCTACATCGCCCGCTATGAGCGCAGCGTGGAGGAGCAGGGCACCCGCGCCCTCCGCTTTGAGGGCATGGGGGCCACCGAGCGCTACTCGCGCCTGCCGGTGCTCCAGAGCTTCGGCGGCGGGCGCTTTGGGGTGGTGGCGCTCCCGCTCACCCTGCGAGTGGAGGCGGGGGGCTTTGCGCCGTGGCTGCTCGTGGAGGCCTCCGATGACGGCCTCGCCCGCGCCGCGCGGGCGCGGGAGAGCCTGGGGGGGCCGCTGCCGGACCGCGTGGCCTATGTGCGCGTGGGGGACGTGACGCCTGATCCGCGCAACCCGCCGGGGGCCGCCGGGCCGCAGGTAGGCGACGCGGTGACGTTCTGGGGCGGCGACCGGCGCGACGGGGAGGCCCCCGCCGCCCTCGATGTCCCCGCTGGGCGCTACCTCTTCTTGTGCCCCTGCCACGCCGACAGCAACACCGACAAGTCGCTCAAGGCGCTCGAGCGGATCGACGGCGCCCTGCCCCCCCCGGGCGCGGCGCCGGCGGCGCTGGCGCGGGGCGCGACGCTGCTCGTGTCGCTCCTCGAGGGGCAGGCCGCCGCCCACAACGCCCTCGAGTTCGCGCCCCCCGTGGCGCGCCGCCTCGAGGAGGCGCGCCTCGCCGCTCGCCTCACGCCGAGCCAGCGGGACGCGTGGGCGCGGGTGGCGCGCCAGCGCGTCAGCGCCGTGTGGGGCCCCCCGGGGACGGGCAAGACGCACTTCCTGGCCTCCTACATCCTGGCGGCGGCGGCGGCGCACGCGGCGGAGGGGCGCGACCTGCGGGTGGCGGTGTCGGCGATGACCAACGCGGCCATCGACAACCTCATGGCCAAGCTCGCCGAGCTGAGCGCCGCCCTGCCCGCGCCGCTGCCCCTCATCCGCGTGGGCAGTTGGACCGTGGGCCCCCGCCCCCCCGCCGTGGAGGTCATCGAGGACCGGCGACGCTTTCGGGAGATTCCCAAGACCGGCGCGCAGGTGATCGGCGCCACGCAGTGGAAGCTTGACGCGCTCAAGGAGCCCATCGACCTGCTGGTGATCGACGAGGCGTCGCAGCTGCTCATCTCGCACGCCTGCGTCGGCCTCTCGCTCCTCAAGGAGGGCGGGCGCCTGGTGGTGGCCGGGGACCACGAGCAGCTCGGCCCCGTCCTCAAGGGCGACTACCCCCGCGAGGACCCCGCCGAGGCGCGCCTCGTCAGCTCCATCCTCGACCTCGTGCGCGGCGCCACGCTCGACCCCCGCGACCCCCACCGCGCGGGGGTGCCCATGTGCCAGCTCCTCGAGAACTTCCGCATGTGCGAGGCGCTCACCGCCGCCTCCCGCGCCGTCTATGGGCCGCGCTACGTGTGCGCGACGCCCGAGGTGGCGGCGCGGCGACTCTCGCGCGACGTGGGGGGCGTGCGCCTGCCGCAAACAGCCCTCGACGCCGTCTATGACGCCGTCAGGCTGCCCGACGAGGCCCGCGCCGCCCACACGTTCGTGGACCCCGGCCCCTTTGTGCGCGAGTGCCTTCGCCCCAGCGCCGCGCTCACGCTCGTGTCGCTGGAGGGGACGCACGCCGCGCGCGAGAATCCGCGCGAGGCGGCCCTCGTCGCCCTGCTCGCCCTCGCGCTGCGCGAGGCGGCGGGCCCCGGGCGCGCCGACGAGGACTTTTGGCGCGAGGACCTCTTCGTGATCGGCCCCCACCACCGCCAGAACGACCTCACGCGCGGCGCGCTCAAGGCGGCGCGCAGGTGGGCGCGGAGTCCGTTCGTGGAGACGGTGGACAAGGCGCAGGGGCAGGAGGCGGAGTGCGTGCTGGTGACCTACGGCGTGTCGGACGAGGAGCTGGCGGCGGCGGAGGGGTCGTTCCTCTACGAACGCAGCCGCCTCAACGTGTCCCTCACCCGCGCCAAGGCCAAGGCGGTGCTGTTCTTGTCGCGCCCGCTGCTCGACGGCAGCGCGCTGCTGCTCGACGACCCGCGGGTGGCGAGCGGGCTGGGCTACATGCAGGGGCTCGAGCGCCTGTGCGCCGAGGGGGGGCGCGCGGCGCGCTTTGACGTGGGGGGCGGCGGCGCCGTGGTGGTGCGCTCGCTCGGCTGAGTGGGAGTCCCCTGGTCTACGACGAGCGCTCGCGGCTCAGGGCGTGCGGCTCAGGGCGCCGCGCGCACCACGCGGAAGCCGAGGCGGTCGGAGCGCGCGCCCGCCTCAAAGCCCCGGCGCGCCCACACCGCGCAC
>VGTA01000024.1 GCA_016874875.1 Deltaproteobacteria bacterium
AAACGTCGTGAACTCCACCACCACCCCCACCGAGTCGCTCGCCGTGAAGCTGCCGCCGAAGAGGGTGGTGATGTGGCCGTCTGAGAGCGCGTCGAGGTTGAGGTTCCCCGACCCGTCGAGCGCCACGCCGTTCACCGCGCCGCGCGACGTGCTGAGGTTGACGGTGGAGTTGGTGGTGAGCGCGTAGGTGGCGGTGCCCGTGCGCGCCGAGTTGGGGGTGGTGATCTGCAGGTCGACGCCCGGGTCCACCCCGCCGGCGAAGATCGCCGCGTGGGCGCTGAGGTCGATGGTCTTGGTGGCGTTGCCCGCCGTGGAGATGTCCACCGTGGCGGAGCCGCCCGCCCCCGTCAGGGTGACGCGCGCCGGGTCGAGGTTCACCGTAAAGGAGTCCGCGTTGCCCGACGTGGAGTTGGCGATGTTGAGGCGCAGGCCCGCCAGATTCCCCAGCGCCGAGAACGCCGCCGCCCCGAGGTCGATGTTGGTGCCGGTCGCCACGTTGCTCACGGTGGCCACGCCGTCGGTGATGCTCACGGTCAGGTTGGATTCAACCGTCACCGTCAGATTCTTGTCCCCGGCGAGTCCCTCGTAGGTGGACGTGGAGGTGTTGACGGCGACGCTGAAGGTGGCGTCGTCGTTGCTCGCCGCTGAGGCGGTGGCGGCGGCGCCGCCGAGGAAGGTGGCGCTCAGGGTCTGGTCGCCCTGCGCGCCGTTGTAGGTCCCCACGAGGCTGGTGGGGTTGCCGTCGGTGACGGTGTCGGCGGTCAGCGCGGCGCTGGTGCCCGTGAAGGCGACGCCGAGGGTCTGGTTGCCAAAGTTGCCTGTGTAGGTGCCGGTCACCGAGGCGACGCCGGCGTCGTCCACCCCGTTGGCGCCGTTGGTCGCCTGCGCGATGGAGCTGTTGGTGGTGCTCGCGAAGGTGAAGGAGAAATCGCGGTCCTCGAGGGCGTTGTTGTAGAGGGCGCCCGCGGAGAGCGCCATGGTGGCGCTGTCGACGATCCCGTCGCTCGTGCGCCCAAAGGTGAGCGGGGTGAAGGCCTCGTTGAAGGTGATGGTGAGGCCCGGGTCGATGGTGTTGACCTGCCCCGCGCGCACGTTGGTGAGGTCCGCGGTCTGCACCACGGCGTTTGAGGAGTTGACGAGCTCCACGCGCAGCGTCCCTGAGCCCGCCACGGTGCCCGCGGCGTTGCCGATCACCACGGGGGTCAGCTCAGACACCCGGACGCTCAGGTCGCGGTTTCGGTCAAAGGCGTTGGGGTCGAGGTTGAGCGTGAAGCTGCCGTTGTAGCCGAGCAGGGCGCCGGAGAGGGTGGCGGCGGTGCCGGTGCCCGCGACGCTGCTGGTGCCGAGGGAGGCGAGCGGACTCGACACCTCGAGGCGCGTGGCGGCGCTGGCGTTGGCGATGGTGAAGGTGACGCCCTCGCCCACCGTGAACGTGCCCACGCGCGCCAGCGTGGAGCCCAGCACGGTGCCGCCGATGCTGTACTCGAGGACGGCGGCGTCGCCCGTGTTGACCTCGCCGGCGGCCAGCACGCGCCCCTCGGTGGTCACGCGCACCTGGGCGGTGGCGTCGTTGAGGTTGCCCGTGTAGGCGCCCCCAAAGACAAAGTTGGGGCTGTTGTAGTCGGCGGCGCTGTCGCCGTAGTTGTCGTTGCCGGCGAGCGACACGCTGTTGCTGGTGGCGCCGATGGTGGGCGTGCTCGCCTGCACGTGGAAGCTGATGCCGTCGGCGAGGCTGATGGTGCCGGCGTTGAGCACCTGCGGGCCCACGATCTGCACCCCTTCAAACAAGACTCTGTACTGCGCCAGCCCCGTCCGCCCCGCCGTCGTCACGTCGAGGGTGTAGGTGCCGCTGCCGCGCTCCCCAAAGTAGTCGAGCGTGCTCGACGCGAGGGTGACGTCGAGGCCCGTCGAGTCGTAGGAGGAGGCGTTCCCCGAGGCGCTGACCACGGCGCCGCTGGCGAGGCTAAAGGAGCGCGCCATGGGCGTGAACTCCACAGAGAGCCCATCGCCGATGCTGTAGGGCGCGCCCACGGCGGCGGCCACGCTGAAGGCGGCGCCCACGGGGGTGGCGACGCCGCCCACCACGTCAAACACCTGCAGCGTGGCGGCGTTGATGCCCTGGGTGTAGCCGGTGTTGATGACCCGAATCTCTTTGGATTTGTCGATGTCGCCCGTGTAGGTGCCCGTGATCACCACCCCGGAGCCGGCGGGATTCTGCGTGATCACCTGCGAGTAGTTGGTGGTGTTGGTCTGCGAGACGCTCTGCCCGCGCGGCGTGGCGCCAAAGGTCAGGGTGATGTTCTCGCCCGTCTGGTGAAAGAGCGAGCCGAGCGTCACCGTCCCCGTGAGCGTCACCCCCGACACCACCAGCTCCTCGACGCCGGTGTCGAGGACCGTGGAGTAGATGTCGCCCACCGCCTTGATCGCCTCGTCGGTGGAGCCCGGACTCGTCACGAGAATCCTGTAGCTGCGGTCCGCGCCCTCATCGTAGAGCCCCGTCGCCGTCACGGCGCCCGTGACGCCGTTGTTCGACTGCCCCGTGGCGCCCGTGAAGTACTCCATGCCCGCGGTGTGCGACGTCGCGTAGGGGCCGTTCACCTCCGTGAAGTCGAAATCCTCCACGGGGGTGGTCTCGCTCCCCGTCTCGCGGGCGATTCGGAGCTGCGCGACGCCGTAGCCGCCCGCGCGAATCACCTGCACCACCACGTCCTGGTGGTCATCGCCGCGGTTGAACTCGCCGCCCACCGCCACCTTGTCTGTGTAGGACTGGAATCTCGACGTGACGCTCTGGATGCTGCCAAAGAAGTTAGTGGCGACCTCGTCGAGGTTGACGAGGGCGGGGTTGGTGCTCTTGAGGACGTCACCCTTGAGGTTGGTCTCGTCGCCCGAGGTGTCGGCCATGCCCACGGCGAGCATGGTGAACATGTCGCTGTAGTGGATCTGGATGTTGCGGCCGTCCTCCGCCACAAACGAGAGCTGCCCATAGGCGTCGAGCTCCGCCTTCACGCCCGTCTTGGTGTAGAGGCTGTTGATGGCGTCGCGGAGGTGGCCCGTGGAGTCAAAGTCGTCGATGTGGAACCCGGCGAGCTTCTCGCCGTTGATCGAGAAGTAGTGCGTCTCGTTGAGGTCAAAGGCGCTGATGGCGCGGTTGGCGGTGACGCGCGTCTCCCCCACGCGCGCCGTCACCCCCGTCGCCGACGACACGGAGTTGATGGCGCGCGCCTTGGCGATCGCGGACCCCGACCCGTAGGAGAACGAGAGCGAGTCGTCGGTGTCGGTGGTGGCGCGAATCGCCACGCCGTTGATCGTGAGCTCGCCCGCCCCGAGGTCGCTGAGGTACACGCCGCGGCGGTCGGACGTGTAGGACGCCTTGCGCGTGAGCTCCTGGGTGTCCACCTTGACGAGGTCGAGGCTGAGCGCCTTGGCGCCCGCGGTCTGGTCCACGAACACCTCAATGGAGCGCGCCGAGCCGTCGAGCAGCCCGATGCCGTTGAACTTGGTCTGCTCCACCGCCTTGTCGATGAGCGCCACCATCTGCAGGGCCTCCTGCTGCAGCGCGTCGCGGTCCGCCGCGCTGTAGGTCTCGTTGGCCGCCTGCACCCCGAGCTCGCGCAGGCGCTGCAGGGCGCCGCTGATCTGCCCGAGGGCGCCGTCGAGGGTCTGCGACAGCGAGAGGCCGTCGTTGAGGTTGCGGATGCTCTGGCGGAGCCCGCGCTGCTGCGCCTCCGCGAGGATGGTGGAGCCCAGCCGCCCCGGGTCATCCGCCGCCATGCCGACCCGCACCCCCGACGAGAGCCGGCGGAGGGTCTCAGAGAGGGTCCCTTGGGTCTGGTTGAGGGAGCGCATGGTGCGCAGGGCGTTTACGGAGGAGTTAATCGTCAGTGCCATGCGGGCGCCTCGGTCCGTGAGCGGGGGGGAGACTCGCGCGAGTCCATGCGCGAGAGTTGCGCGGGGGCAGGAGAGAGCTTCGGTGGTTGTTTGACACATTTGACGAGCCAACACAAGCCTCGCCGCGCGCTCAGGAGGGGGCGCTCAGAGCCTCCTGTGCGCCCGCACGGGGATCGCGGCGCGGACCTGCGCCACGCGGGCGAGGTCCACCTCCGCGTAGCACACGCCCTCCCCCTGCCCCGCGTCCGCCGCCACGCAGCCCCAGGGGTCCACCACCAGGCTGTGCCCGTAGCTCTGGCGGCGGCCCTCGGCGTCGTGCTGGCCCCACTGCCCGGGGGCGAGGATCCAGGCCTGACACTCGATGGCGCGCGCCCGGAGCAGGGCGTGCCAGTGGTCTTTGCCTGTGGTCAGCGTGAAGGCAGAGGGGACTAAGATCACATCCGCCCCCCGGTCCACGAGGGCGCGGTAGAGCTCGGGGAAGCGGAGGTCGTAGCAGACGCTCAGCCCGAGGCGCCCGAGGGGCGTGGTCGCCACCACCACCTCGTCGCCGGGCGCCACCGTGTCGGATTCCCGAATCGACACCGCGCCCGCCCCGCCCCCCACGTCCACATCAAAGAGGTGGATCTTGCGATAGCGCGCCAGCTGCGCGCCGTCGGGTCCAAAGAGGACGCTGGTGTTATAGCAGCGCGCGGGGTCCACCGCGCCGCCGGGCAGGAGGCGGCGCTCGGCGAGGGAGCCGAGGAGGAGGTGGACCTTGAGCTCCGCGGCTAGCGCCGAGAAGCGCGCGCAGCTCACCGCCAGCGGGTCCCCCGCGTCGAGGGGCTCGGCGCGCTCCACCTTGTGGAACTGCGGGCCGAGGAGCGGCGTGGCCTCAGGGGTGGCGATGAGCGCCGCCCCCCGCGCCGCCGCGCGGCGGATGAGGCGCTCGGCGCGGTCGAGGTTGCCCTGGGTGTCCTCGGTGGAGCGGAGCTGCACGCAGGCGGCGAGGTAAGGGGCGGGGGCGGAACTCATAGCGGCATCACTCCGGCGGGCGGCGGGGGAGGGGCGCCCTCCGCGCCGAGGAGCGCGAGGGCGCGGGTGATCTCGGAGGGGGTGGTGTAGCGCCCCACGCTGAGGCGCGCCACGCGCGACGCCTCCTCGGGGGTCAGCCCGATGGCCAAGAGCGCCTCGCTCGGCGCCCCCCGCCCGCTCTGGCACGCCGCCCCCTGCGAAAACATCACCACCCCGCCCCACGCGGCGCTGAGGCGCTCAAAGAGCGCCGGCGGGCAGGTGAGACTCAGGGCGTGGGGGAGGCGCGGGGCGGCGGCGCAGTTGAGGCGCGCGCCCTGCGCCTCTAGGCCTGCGCGCAGGCGCGCCGCGAGGGCGGCGAGGGCGGCGGGCTCCCCGGCGGCGAGCGCCTCGCGCGCGAGCGCCGCCGCCACGCCGAGTCCCACCGCCTGGTGCGTGGCCACGGTCCCGGGGCGCAGCCCGCGCTCCTGCCCGCCCCCCCACAGCGACGGCGGCAGCTCTAGGCGCGGGCGGCGCGCGTCCTGGCGCACGTAGAGCGCCCCCGACCCCTTGGGCCCATAGAGCTTGTGCGCCGAGAGCGACAGCAGGTCCACGTCGAGGTCCGCGAGCGAGAGCGGCTCCTTGCCCACGCTCTGCGCCGCGTCCACGTGGACGAGGCACGACGGGTGCGCGCGCCGGCGCGCCAGCGCCGCCACCTCCGCCACGGGCTGCAGCGTGGCGAGCTCGTTGTGGGCGCGCAGGAGGCTGACGAGGCGCGTCTGGGGGGTGAGCGCCGCGGCGAGGGCGTCGAGGTCCACGAGGCCGTCCGGGGTGAGGCCCACCAGGGTGACGGCGTGCCCTCGGCGCGCGAGCTCGCGCAGGGGGCCGAGGGTGGCGGCGTGCTCCGCCACCGCGCTCACCACGTGCGCGCGCCCCCCCCCCTCCTCCGCCAGCGCCGCCGCCCCAAAGAGGGCGATGTGACTCGCCTCGGTGGCGCCGCTGGTGAGGGTGAAGCGCTGCGGGCGCGCCCCGAGCAGGGCGGCGAGCGCCCCGCGCGCGTCCTCCACCCGCTCCCGCGCCCGCCAGCCGAGCGCGTGGGCGCTGCTCGGGTTGCCGTAGTCCCGCTCGAGCGCCTCGCGCATGGCGGCCACCACCTCCGGGGCGCAGGGGGTGGTGGCGAGGTGGTCGAGGTAGATGAGCGGGGCGCTCACCGCGACGGCTCTATCACGCCGCGGATGAGGGTGGGCGCCGCCTCAAGCGAGCGCGCGCAGCCCACGCAGCCCTCCGTGGGCGCGGCCTCCGAGGGGCACTCGTGGCACCCCTCGATAAAGGAGAGGCTCTCGGCGAGCTCGCGCTCCACCCCCTGCAGGCGAGCGATGGCGTCGCGCACCCCCGCGAGCTTGTCGCGATAGAGCGCCTCGAGCGCGCGCATGCCCTCCGGCGCCGTGGGCTGCGCCCCCCAGGACGCCAGCAGGGCCTGAATCTCCCCGAGGCTGCACCCGAGCGCCTTGAGCCGCTGGATGTACTCGAGGCGCGTGCGCTGCGACTCGCTGTAGAGGCGAAACCCGCCCTCGGTGCGCGCGCTCGGCTTGAGGAGGCCGCGCTCCTCGTAGAGGCGCAGGGCGCGCGGGGTGACGCGCCCCTCCTCGGCGAGCGCGCTGATCTTCATGCCCCCCCCCGCCTCCGCGCCGCTCACCGCCGCCCCCGCGACGCGCTAGAGCCCGCGCGGGACTCCTCGCGGGCCTCCTCGCGGGACTCCTCGCGGGGCTCCTCGCTGAGCTCCTCGCTGAGCTGGCGGAGGCGGCGCCAGAGCGCCTGCGCCGCCTCGCGCGCCGCGTCGGGCAGGGGGGGCTGCGCGCCCTTGATGTGGGCGCGGAGCTGCGGCAGGCTCAGGGCGCGCTCGTGGGCGCGGAGGCCCTTGAGGCGGGGCTCGCCCCCCACCACCACCAGGGCGCTCACCACCTGCGCCTCGCGGGTGGCCTTGCCGTGCGCCACGAGGCGCAGGACCTCGAGGTACGCCTCATGGGCGCGCAGGGCGTTGGGGCGGGGGGTGAGGCGCTCCACGCGCGCGGCGCCCTGCCCCTCCCACTCCACCCCCGCCCACTCCGGCGCGCCGCGCTCCCCGCGCAGGTGTCCCCCCCACGCCTCCACGCGCAGCACCCACAGGGCGCCGTGGAGCACCGTCACCAGCTCCGCGCCCGCGCGCTCGGCGCGCTCCTTGTGGAGCAGGAGGCCCCCGAGCAGCACAGGCGCGCCGGCGCCGCGCAGCAGCGCCTCCACCTTCTCGAGCGCCTCGCCCTTGAGGCGCTCCTCGTCGGCGCGGGCGCGCGCGGCGGCGGCCTCGGGGGAGGCGCCTAGGGGGGCGCCCGGCGCGCCCGCCGAGGAGGCCGCGGCGCCGCCCAGCGCCCTCAGCGCCTCCGTGCGCCGAGTCCGCGCCCGCCCCCAAGCGCGCGAGAGCGCCCAGAGCGCCAGCGCGGCGAACAGGCCGGCGCAGATCCACCAGAAGCCAACGTCGCGGAGCCAGTAAAACCAGACGGTGTTGAACATGCGCCCTCGCCCTCCATTCGCCTTCTGTGGCGCGCCCGAGCAGCGCGCCGCAGAGCACTGCAAAGCCAAAAACCTACCAAAACGCAAGAAAAACCGCCATCCCGCCCCCGCCGCTACTCCACGAGCAGGCTCGGCGCGCGCGAGAGCGACATCAAGAACAGCCGCACCGCGCCCCGCTCCTCCGCCGTGAGCGCCTCGTAGCGGGCGCGACTCGCCTCCGCCGCGCCGCCGTGCCACAAGATCGCCTCCTCCACCGTGAGCGCGCGCCCGTCGTGGAGGTAGGGGGCGGTGTCGGCGAGGCCCCACAGGGGGCGGGTGAGCCACTCGCGCCCGCTCACCTCGCCGCCGCCGTCCGGGAGGCGCTCGGGGCGCGGCTCGGCGAGCTCGGCGCCGAGGTCGTGGCGCCGGAGGTCGGTGAGGGCGGCGATGAGGGCGCCCCGCTGCGCGAAGCCGTCGTCGGTGGGGGCGAAATCGAGCTGGTGCAGGCGCGGCGGCTGCCCGGCGACGCTGAGGTCCACGGCGAGGGGGTCGCCGTCGGGGACGCCGAGCGAGAGCGGCTCGGGCAGGACGCGGAGGTCGAGTCTGTGGCACTCCGCGCAGCCCACGTCCTCAAACCGCGCGCGCCCCCGCGCCCACTCCAGCGCCAGCCGCGGCGACTCCGGGGGGCGCACGAGGGGCGCGCCGAGCAGCGCGAGGTAGAGCGCGAGGGCGGCGCCCTGCCCGTCGCCGAGCTCCTGCTCCACGCCGTCCTCGTCGGGGTCGTAGGGGGGGCCGGCCCCCAGGAGCTCGGCGGCGGTGGGCGCGGCGCGGTCGGGGGCGGGGGGGCCCTCCGCGCGGCGGAGCACGCGCGCGATGTAGGAGCGGCTCTGCAGCCCGTGGTGCACGCTGAGCGCCTCGTCGGACACCTCCGCGAGGGTGGCGTGGCGCCCCTTCCAGCCAAAGGGGCGGAGCTTGAGGTCGGGGGACACGCCGCGCACGTCGCGCGCGTCAAGGGCGCCGTCCGGGCTCACGCGCACCACCCCAAAGCTCACCCCCTGCGCCGTGAGCGCCACCGCCCGCGCCGCGCCGAACGAGCGGGCGAGGGCGCGCCCCTCCGCCACCTGCGCGTCGAGCGCCGCCTGCATCTGCTGCGCGAGGAGCGCGATGTAGCCGAGCCCCATCACGTGCGGCGGGTCGCGCCGGACGGCGCTCGACAGCCGCTCGCCGTCCCCGCGCAGGAGCGTGAGCTGACTCCCCGTCCCCGCCCCGTCGGCGCCCCCCGAGAAGTGGCAGGCGCGGCACGAGGCGCCGTCGAGCCCGCCGCGCTCCCCCGCGTGGATGGGGCGCGCCGGCCCCCGCCGCGCCCCGCCGTTGCCGTCGAGCTCCGCCTCAAACGCCTCGTCCACGAGCCGAAAGAGGAGGTCGTGCTCGCCGCGGGCGAGGAGGTCGCGCAGGAACGACACGCCAAAGGTGCCCTCGTAGCGCTCGTTGGGGTCGGTCGCCAGCACCCAGCGCCCGCCGCGCTGCGTGTGCAGCAGCTCGAGGGCGCCGTCGAGGCGGGCGCGGATGTCGGCGTCGGAGAGGGTGGCGACGGGCTCGGCGGCGCAGAGGGACGCGCAGAGGGACGCGCAGAGGGACCCCCAGAGAGAGCTCTTGCCGATGGGCGATATCAGCTGAAACGGGGATCGCACATCAAACCTCCTTAAGCAGCGTGGGCTCTAGGGCGCTCTGAGCAGTCCTAGCAAAACGCGCGCGCCTGCGCTACAAAAGCCCACTCGCGCCGCCTCGCGCCGTCTCGCGCCCTCTCACCCATTCCCCCACAGGAGCAGCGCTCGCCCATGACGCACCACCCCATCTCAGGCGCCCTCAGCGCCTCGATGTTCCTCTTCGCGCTCGCCTTAGCGGGCGCCCTCTTCATCACCGCCCTCATCATGCGCTTCAAGCAGGTCAAGCTGGGCGCGCGCCCCGAGGTCCGCTGGGACAACATCGGCGCCCGCATACAGAACGTGATCACCTACGTGATCCTGCAGAAGCGCCTGCCCAAGAACGGCTACATCTACAGCGGCGTGCTGCACATCTTCATCTTTGGCGCCTTTATGGTGCTGAGCGTCGACACGGTCAACTTCGTCACCGACGGCCTCTACAACGTGCTCGGGCTCGCCACGGGCAGCCCGCCCACGCGCCTGATGCACCTGCCCTTCAGCGACACCTACTACCAAGGCCTCGCCGACACCTTCCGCCTGCTGTGCATGGTGGGGCTCACCATGGCCTTTATCAACCGCACCGTCATCAAGCCCAAGCGCCTGCCGCTCACCCGCGACGCGCTCTACACCATCTTCTTCATCTTCAGCCTCATGAGCTTCGAGGTGGCGCAGACCGCCTGCTACCTCGCCCTCCCCGCCAACGCCGCCGAGCTGAGCGGCAAGCCCTACATCTGGTTCAGCGGCTTTGTGGCGCAGCTGCTCACCGGCGCGAGCGCCTCCGAGGAGGCCCTCGCCGCAGGCTACAAGGCCGCCTGGTGGGCGCACCTCGTCACCCTGCTCGCCTTTAGCAACTACGTGCCGTGGAGCAAGCACAGCCACGTGTTCGCCGCCCCCCTCAACATCTTCTTTATGTCGCTTGAGCCCAAGGGCGCCCTGCGCAAGATGGACCTCGACCCTGAGGCGGAGGACGCGCCTGAGTACTTTGGGGCGCGCAACCTCGAGGACCTGAGCTGGAAGCAGCTCTTTGACGGCCTGAGCTGCACCGAGTGCGGGCGCTGCAACGACAACTGCCCCGCCCACCTCAGCGGCAAGCCCCTGCGCCCCATGGACATCATCGTGGACCTCAAGCACCACATGGCGGACCGCTTTCAGATGCGCGGGCAGGAGCTCAACCTCGCCGAGGACCCCAAGCTGTGGCTCACGAGCGGCGACTATGACCACGCCGACAAGGTGGTGATTCACCCCGATGTGCTGTGGTCGTGCACCACCTGCCGCGCCTGCATGGAGGTGTGCCCCGTGGGCAACGAGCAGATCCCCGACATCATCGACATGCGCCGCTACATGACCATGAGCGAGGGCGCCGCCGGGCACGGCTCCGACAAGGCGCTCAAGAACATGGAGCGCAAGGGCAACCCTTGGGGCATGACCAAGAACGACCGCATGAAGTGGACCGAGGGCCTCGACGTGCAGGTCCCCGAGTGGGACGCCGAGAAGCCCGCCGACCTCCTCTACTGGGTGGGCTGCGCGGGCTCGAGCGACCTCCGCGCGCAGAAGGTGACCCGCTCCGTCACCCGCCTGATGACCAAGGCGGGGGTGAATTTCGCCGTCCTCGGCAAGCGCGAGAGCTGCACGGGCGACTCGGCGCGCCGCCTCGGCGACGAGTACCTGTTCTCGACGATGGCGGAGAAGAACGTGGAGACGCTCAACAGCGAGGGCGTCAAGAAGATCGTCACCCACTGCCCCCACTGCCTCAACGCCCTCAAGAACGACTACAAGGCCTTCGGCGGCGACTATGAGGTGATCCACCACACAGAGCTCCTCTCGCAGCTCATGCGCGAGGGCAAGCTCAAGGCGGAGGCCGCCGGCGACAAGAAGCGCGTGGTCTATCACGACTCGTGCTACCTCGGCCGCTACAACGACATCTATGACCCCCAGCGCGACATCCTCGACGCGCTCCCCGACGTGGAGCGGGTGGAGACGGCGCGCAGCCGCGAGAAGGGCCTGTGCTGCGGCGCGGGCGGCGGGCAGATGTGGATGGAGATGGACCTCGGCGAGCGCATCAACTACGTGCGCACCGACGAGCTCCTCCAGACGCAGCCGCAGGTGATCGCCGTGGCGTGCAACTTCTGCATGACCATGGTGGACGACGGCGTCAAGGGGCGCGACAAGAGCGACAGCGTGGAGGTCCTCGACCTCGCCGAGCTGCTCGACCTCCGCACGGGCGCCGCCCCCGCGCCCGAGGCTGAGGTCTGATGTCGGCGCCCCCCCTCACCGCGGCGCACCCCCTCGCCCGCCCCTACCTCGCCGGCGGCGCCCTCTGCCCCATGGGGGAGGGCTGGGCGGGCTTTGAGGGCGTGGGCGGGCGCGTGACGAGCGACCCCGAGCGCTTCCGCGTCCACGAGCGGCTCACCTACCCCCCCACGGGGGAGGGGGCCCACGCCCTCGCCCTTGTGCTCAAGGAGGGGCGCACCACCGAGGAGGCCGCCGCCGCCCTCGCCGCCGCCTCGGGGGTGAGCGCGGCGGAGGTGGGCTACGCGGGGCGCAAGGACAAGAGCGCCCTCACCACGCAGTGGATGTCGCTGCCGTGTGCCCCCGAGCGCGTGCGCTCAGAGGACCCGCAGGTGGTGGTGCTCTCGGCGGCGGCGCACGGGCAGCGGCTCAAGCTGGGCAACCTGTCGGGTAACCTGTTCTCGATCCTGCTGAGCGACCTCGCGCGCCCAGAGCGCCTCGGCGAGGGGCTGGCGCTCCTGCGGGGGGCGGGGCTGCCCAACTACTTTGGCCCTCAGCGCTTTGGCAAGACCTGGTACCCCGTCCGCCCCCCCGAGGGCTACGCGCCCCCCCTCGGCGACGACGGGCTGCCCGCGCAGGACCCCGAGAACGTGGCGCGCGACAACGTGGACCGCGCCCTCGCGCTGCTCTCCGCGCCGCCGCGCGGCGGCAAGGGCAAGACGCGCGACGCGCAGCTCTTGCTCTCGGCGCTCCAGAGCGCGCTCTTTAACCTGTGGCTCGGCGAGCGGGTGCGCGACGGGCTGGCGGGGGTGGTGATCGAGGGGGACGTGTGCCGCAAGGTGACGGGCGGCACCTTCACCTCCTCCGAGCCCGAGGTCGACACGGCGCGCCTCGCGCGCGGCGAGCTCGAGGTGCTCGGCCCCCTCGTGGGCCCCAAGCTCTTCCCGGCGCGCGGCGAGGCGCTGGCGCGCGAGGAGGCGCTCTATGAGCGCTGGGGGCTCACCCCCGACCTCCGCGCCGCCATGGGCAAGGCCTGGCGCGGCGACCGCCGCGCCGCCACGCTCCGCCCCCTCGGGCTGCGCGCGCGCCTCGAGCGCGGCGAGGGGGGCGAGGGCGGCGAGGGCGGCGAGGGCGTGGGCGCTTGGCTCCATTTCGCGCTCCCCGCGGGCGCCTACGCCACCACGCTCCTCGGGGCGCTGGTGGACCCGGGCGCCCTCTTTCGGCGCGAGGAGCGCCCGGCGCCCTCCATCGCCGCGGGGGAGGGCGCGGAGAGCGCAGAGGGCGCGGAGGGCGCGGAGGGCGCAGAGGGCGCAGAGGGCGCAGAGGGCGCAGAGGACGCGGAGGGCGCCTAGGGGTCAGCGCGCCTCTCCCCCGCGCCCGTGGGCCACACGGCGCGCGGGGCGCGGGCGGTGAGGTCGCAGAGGAGCTCATAAAACAGCTCCCCCTCTAGCTCCTCTGCCCCAAAGCGCGCGAGGTTGTCCGTGTAGGCCTGACAGTCGATCAGGGTGTACCCGAGCGCCACGAGCTCGCGGACGAGGGTCACGAACGCCACCTTGGAGGCGTCGGAGACGCGCGTGAACATCGACTCCCCAAAGAACACGCGCCCGAGGGTGACGCCGTAGAGGCCGCCCACAAGCTCCCCGCCGAGCCACGCCTCCGCGGAGTGGGCGTAGCCCGCCCTGTGGAGCGCCAAGAGTCCCGCGCGCAGCGGCGCGTGCAGCCACGTCCCGTCCTGCCCCGGGCGCGGCGCGCCCGCGCACCCCTCCAAGACCTCCTCAAAGGCGGTGTCGTAGCGCACCTCAAAGTCGTTTCGGTTCAGGGCGCGGCGGAGGCTTCGGTTCACCACGAGGCGCTCCGGGAACAGCGCCATGCGCTCGTGCGGGGCGTGCCAAAGCGGCGGGGTGTGCCCCTCGCTGTACCAGGGGAAGAGGCCGAGCGAGTAGCCGAGCAGGAGCCGCTCCGGGCGCAGGTCGCCCCCCACGGCGAGGACTCCGGAGGGGTGGGCGCAGAGGCGCGGGGAGGGGAAGAGGATGTCTTGGTCGCTGAGGGAGTAGAGCATGGAGCTTGGCTGCGCGCGAGAAGGGGGGCGGGGGGAGAGCGGGGGGGAGAGCGGGCGGGGCGGACGGAGCCCACGGGGGGCGCGGCGGGGAGGGTGGCGACGGAGGGCGTCGTGCGCTATGGTGCGCCCTCGCGGCGCGCCCGCCAACCCCCGCGCCCAAAAAGGTACGCCCATGGACTCGCTCAGCCCCCTCCTCCTGCAGCTCACGCGCGACGTG